>NZ_CBCSIW010000006.1:0-211963 GCF_965139575.1 Comamonas aquatilis
GGGGAGGGCGGCTTGGGAGTTCATGACGATAGCGGGTTCTGCAACAGCCCTCAGTGTGCAGCAGCGGCCAGGGACTCGGCCCGAATTTCTTCGGTCAGTCTGGCCTTGAGTTCCATGAACTCCGGCGAGGTCTTGACGGTGTAGTGCCGGGGGTGGGGCAGGTTGACGGGAATGTCTGCCTTGATGCGACCGGGGCGGGCGCTGAAAACCGCCACCCGGTTGGCCATGAAAATGGCTTCGTCGATATCGTGGGTCACGAACATCACGGTTTTGCGCTCGGCCTCCCAGATGCCCAGCAGCAATTCCTGCATCAGCACGCGGGTCTGGTTGTCCAGCGCGCCAAAAGGCTCGTCCATCAGCAAGATTTTGGGATCATTGGCCAGCGCCCGCGCAATGGCCGTGCGCTGCTGCATGCCGCCCGACAGCTGCTTGGGAAAGTGGCCCTCAAAACCTCTGAGGCCCACCTTGGCAATGAAGTAGTCGCTGCGCTCTTTTTGCAGGGCTTCGCTGACGCCTTTTTCGCGCAGACCGAAGCGAATGTTCTGGGCCACGGTGAGCCAGGGAAAAAGCGTGTAGCTCTGGAACACCATGCCGCGGTCGGCGCCCGGGCCGTCCACCACATGGCCGTCCAGCAGCACCTGACCGGTGGTCGGAAAGTCCAGTCCAGCCACGATGCGCAGCATGGTGGATTTGCCGCAGCCCGAGGGGCCGAGGATGGTGACGAAGTCGTTTTCCTTGACTTCGAAATCCACCGGCAGCAAGGCCTGGGTGCTCGTGCCTTTGTGGCTGGTGAACGTGCGCGAAACACCGCGAATGGAAAGTAAATTCTTCACAGCGTGCTCCACTCGAACATGCGACGGTTGATGGTCTTGAAGATGAAATCGGAGACCAGGCCGATCAGGCCGATCACGATGATGCCGAAGATGATCTGGCCGGTATTGAGCAGCGCCTGGCTGTCGGTGATCATGTGACCGATACCGGATGAGGAACCGATCAGCTCGGCCACGATGACGTAGGTCCAGGCCCAGCCCAGCACCAGTCTCAGGGTTTCAGCGATGCCGGGCGCTGCGCCGGGAATCAGCACGCGGCGAACAATGCCGGTGTTGCTGGCGCCCAGGGTGTAGGCGGCCTCCACCAGGTCCTTGCGTGCGCCACCCACGGTGACGGCAACCATCAGCGTGATCTGGAATACCGAGCCTATGAAGATCACCAGCAGCTTTTGCGTCTCGCCCACACCGGCCCAGAGGATGAGCAGGGGAATGAAGGCCGAGGCTGGCAGATAGCGGCAAAAAGAGACAAAGGGCTCAAAGAACGCTTCCACCGGCTTCCAGGCGCCCATGGCAATGCCCAGAGGCACGGCGACGGCAGAAGCCAGCACGAAGCCGGCCATGACACGCCACACCGTCATGCCTATGTCATGCAGAAAGTTGAACTCGGTGAACAGCAGAATGCCTTCGCGCACCATGGTCAGCGGACTGGCAAGAAAGGTGGGCGACACCATGCCGCCAAAGGTGACGGCAGACCAGACGATGAGGAAGAGGACAAAAAAGCCGATGCCCAGCAGCCATTTGGCTCTGTGGCTGACCGGCTCCAGCGGAGCCATATAACGTCTGCGCATCGGCTTGGGGGAAGGCTGAACAGGAGGCTGCACAGCGGTCGACACGCCCTGGGGCGTGGCGGGTGCAGAGGGGACAGAAGAAGATACCGCGTTCATGTGCAACCTCTGGCTCGCTTACTTGATGAAGCTGTTGTCGTACATGACGTTGTAGTTCTCGGGGATGCTGCGAATCACGCCGGCTTCCTTGAGGATGACGGCCGCTTCCTTCATGAAGGGCAGCAGATCATTGGCGAAGAACTTCTGGTTGGCTTCCTTGTCCGACCATTTGAGGAAGGCCGCAGACTTGCCGAACTGTTCGCCGCTTTGCTTGACGGCGGTGCCCATGATTTCGTAGCTCTTGTCCTTCTCGGCTCTGATCATGGCCACGGCATCAAAGTAGGACTGGGTCAGCGCCTTGGCGGCTGCGGTGTTGGCCTTGAGCCATTTGGGATCGCAGCCCACGGTATCCATCACCATGGGATAGTCGATGGTGGTTGCCAGAATCTTGCCAGCCGCAGGGTTGGCGCGCACCGTGGACAGATAGGGCTCATACGTCATGGCTGCATCGTTCTGGCCGGAGACAAACGACTGGGCGGCGGGCTGAGGCTCCAGCGACACGGTTTTCACGTCCTTCATGGACATGCCGTTCTTGTTCAGCATCCAGGCCAGGCCGAAGTAGGGGGCGGTGCCCGGTGCGCTGACGGCCACTGTCTTGCCCTTGAGGTCGGCAAAGCTCTTGACGTCGTTGCGCACGGCAATGCCGTCGGCACCATAGGACTTGTCCATCTGGAAGATCTGCACAATGGGCACGCCATTGGTGTTCCATGCCACATGCGTCTCGATGGTGGTGGCTGCACATTGCACTGCACCGGAGGCCAGCGCCAGGTGTCTATCCTTTTGCGGAATCATCTTCAGCTCGACATTGAGCCCGTTCTTCTTGAAGATGCCGGCCTTGTCGGCCAGCGTCAAGGGCGCAAAGCCGGTCCAGCCCGACATGCCAAGCACGATCTTGGTTTCCTGCGCCGTGGCTTGCTGAGCCCCTGTGGCCAGACAGGCGGCGGCCAGAGCCCATTGCCAAATGGGGAAGCGACGGGTGGTGTGTGTCGATGTCATATGACCCTCCTCGGTCAATGCGAGTGCAGCAAGGTTTTGGTTACGGCTTTGCCAGCCGGAAGCCAGCGCGGACGGCAAAGTGTGTTTTTGTTGATCAGGCTTGTATATACAGGCTTACCCGAAAAGGCCTGACCAGCAAACTCTTGCAAACCGCATGCCAGATTGCATGCGTGAGTCGGGACGGGAAAATCGAGCAGCGCAGCGCTACGGTGGTGCGATCACGCTTTTGGCAACGCTCAAGAACGGTGCAATCAGACAAGAGGCATTGCTGCTGGGCACCGATAGCACAATTGCCTGTTTGGCGACCTTGTCTTTGATGCGCTTGCACACCAGGCGCTTGCCGTCATGTGCTCTGTCCACCGTGGGGCGCGTGGTCAAGATGCTGACGCCATGGCCGTTGGCCACCATGGAGCGCAGCAGCTCGATGGACGAGAACTCATGGGCCACGGTGGGCATGACGCCGGCCTCGCGAAACAGGGACAGAAAATACTCCCGGCTTTGCGGCAGCTTGATCAGCAGCACCGGGGATTGGGCCAGCTGGGCCAGACTCACACTGGCAGCCGCTGCCAGCGCGTGCCTAGCCGGCAGGAGCACATAGGGCGCCAGGGCCGCCACCGGGTGCGTGCTGATTCGGGGTCTGGACAGGCCCAGCTCGTACTGCAGTGCGGCATGTATTTCCCCGCGCTCCACTTGCCGGGTCAGCGATTCGATATCGCCTTCCATGAGCTCCAGCGTGATCTCGGGGTAGCGCTTTTGCATCTGCGACAGGATCTGCGGAATCCAAAGCGCACCGAGGGTGCTGAGAAAGCCCAGACGCAACACGCCGGACAGGCTCTGGCTGCGGCGTTCCTGCAGTTTTTCTGCGGCTTCCAGCAAGGCCAGAGCTTCGCGGCTTCTGCTCAGACCGGCTGCCGTCAGGTCCAGACCTTTGCCATGCCTTCTGACAAAGAGCACCTCGCCCCAATGGGCTTCGAGGTCGGTCACCGCCTTGGACACCGAGGGCTGCGAGACGTTGATGGCCTGTGCCGCCTTGGCCGTGCTGCCATGGCGCGCGGCGGCGACGAAATACTCCAGTTGGCGCAGGTTGATGTGAATCAATTTTTTGAATTCAGAAGATGTGAAATGAATATTTTCCATTAATTCAAACTTCACGCAGCATCCCTGCATCTTCTCAGGCGAGCAACGCAAATCTCATGTCTATCTCTGCTGAAAACCCCGCATCCCGCCCTCTCGACGGCATACGCATTCTGGATTTCACCCGGGTGCTGGCGGGGCCCATGTCCACGGCGCTGCTGGCCGATCTGGGGGCCGAGGTGGTGAAGGTTGAGCCGCCCCAGGGTGACGACTACCGCGCCATCGGGCCCATGAGGAATGGCCAGAGCGCGCTGTTCACCGTCATGAACCGCAACAAGCAAAGTCTGGTGCTGGATCTCAAGAATCCGCAGGCTGCCGAAATCGTGCAGCAGCTAGCGCAAAAAGCGGATGTGGTGGTGGAGAACTTCAGACCCGGGGTGGCCGAGCGTCTGGGCATAGGCCCGGAAAAGCTGCGCAGCCTCAACCCCAAGCTGGTGTACGTCAGCGTTTCCGGCTTTGGGCAGACCGGGCCGCTAGCCCACCGGCCCGCCTACGACATCATTGTCCAGGCCATGAGCGGACTGATGGAGGCGACGGGCGAAGCCGATGGCGCCCCCACCCTGGTGGGAGAGGCGGTCAGCGATGTGGTCGCGGGACTGTTTGCCTCCTGGGCCACGCTGGCGGCCTTGCTGCAGGCACAGCGCACAGGTCAGGGCCAGCATGTTGATGTGGCCATGTTCGATACCACGCTGACTTTTCTGGCCACTTCGGTGTCCCGCTATCTGTTCACGGGCCAGCCTGCCAGGCGGGTGGGCAATCGCCACCCGCTGTCGGCGCCGTTTGGCGTCTACAAGGCGCGCGACGGCCACTTTGCCCTGGCGGTGCTCAATAAAAAACTGTTCGATGCCACGGTGCTGGCCATGGGCTTGCCGCAGCTGGTCGATGACCCGCGCTTTGCCAGCGACGAGACCCGCTCGGCTAACGAGCCCGAGCTGCGCCGTGCCATCGAGGGCTGGAGCTGCCAGCACGATGTGGCCGATGTGGTCGCCACGCTGGATGCAGCCGGCGTGCCCGTGGCGCCGATATGGAATATCGAGCAGGCGCTGGAGTCCCCGCAAATACGTTCCCGTGGTCTGTTGCACGAGGTGGACGACGAGCGCTTGCCCGGCCTGCGCTTGCCGACCCAGCCCGTGCACTTCAACGGCAGCGCGCCCAATCGAAGCGAGAGGGCGCCGGCCCTGGGCGAGCACACGGAGCTGCTGCTCGGCAGCTGGCTGGGCCGCAGCCGCGAGGCTATTGACGCCTTGCGCCAGGCTGGTGCGCTGGGTGCGACAGACGCCGCCCCTCACTGAGTTATCTGCAACCTCAATCCCTTACCTTGGACAGCGAGAAAAACATGAGCTTTTTACGACTGGGCAGCACCGAAGAAGACCAGGCCATTGCCGATGCTGTGGAGCGTTTTGCGCAAGAAACCCTGGCGCCCGTGGCCCAGGCCATGGACGAGGAGGCATTCTCTGCCACCCGCCATGTGCCCGGCCTGGCGCAACTGGGCGTGATGGGCATGAACTTGCCCGAGTATCTGGGCGGCCCCGGCGTCACGCCCACGGCCATGCTGATGTCGCTGGTCGCCATTTCCCGTGCCTGTGCCGCAACGTCTTCGATGATTGGCGCCCACTACCTGGGCACCGATGCCTTGCTGATTGGCGGCAGTGCCGAGCAGCACCAGCAATGGCTGCCGCGTTGCGCCAGCGGCGAATGGCTGGCCGCGTTTGCCTTGACCGAACCGCGTGGCGGCTCCCACCCTGCCGACATGCGCACCCGGGCCGTGCTGGACGGCGACGATTACGTTCTCACGGGCGTCAAGCATTTCATCTCCAACGCGGCAGAGGCCAGTTTCATGATCGTGTTTGCCAAGACCGATATGAATGCCGGGGCGCGCGGCGTCAGCGCTTTCATCGTGCCGCGCAATCTGGCTGGCATACAGATCTCCTCGCCCGAAAAGCTGATGGGCATACGCGGCGGTCATGCGTTCGAGGTCTCTCTGGAGGGCGTGCGCGTACCCGCTGTCAACCGGCTGGGCGCCGAAGGCAGCGGCTTCAAGATCGCCATGCAAGTGCTGGATAACAGCCGCCTGGATGTGGCTGCAACCTCGCTGGGCATTGCCGAGGCGGCATTGAAGGCGGCTGCGGAATGGGCCAATCAGCGCCTGGTCGGCGGTGAGCCCCTGGCGACCAAGCAGGCCATCCAGTTCAAGCTGGCCGATATGAAGTTGCGCCTGGAAGCGGCCTGGGGCCTGACCATGCAGGCCCTGGCCCTGCGCCAGGCCAGGCAGCCGTTCAGCCAGCAGTCGGCCATGGCCAAGCTGTATGCATCCGAGATGGTGGGCTTCGTGACCGATGAAGCGCTGCAGATCCACGGCGGCTACGGCTATACCCGCGAGATGCCGCTGGAGCGCTATGTGCGCGATGCCCGCATTCTGCGCATTTACGAGGGTTCCTCCGAGATCCAGCGCACCATCATTGCCCGCTCGGTACTGGGGCGTTGAGTTCCTGCCGGGGAAATGCTGGTGGAGACGGCGGATTTGCTGGTGTAATCCGCCATCATGGAAAAAACTGCCTCCATTTCGCTGCACGGAAAAATTCTCACCGAGATTGAACAGAACATTCTCAGTGGTCGCTGGCCGCCAGGCTTCAGGATTCCCTCCGAGATGGAGCTGACCGCGCACTACCAGTGCTCGCGCATGACGGTCAACAAGGTGCTTACGCAGCTGGCACACGCCGGGCTCTTGCAGCGCAAGCGCAAGGCCGGCAGCTTTGTGACCCTGCCACATACCAGCTCGGCCGTGCTGGAGATCCCGGACCTGCGCCAGGTGGTGCTGGGCATGGGCATGGAATACAGCAGCCAGTTGCTCAGCCGCAAGCAACGGCGCAGCACGCGCGACGATATGCAGGCCATGCGCATGGACAAGGCCGGGCCTGTGGTTCATGCCCTGTGTCTGCATATGGCAGGATCGCGCCCCTTCTGCATCGAGGACCGCCTGATCAATCTGGAGTCCGTGCCGGACGCCGAACATGAAATGTTCACCGAGCACAGCCCCAGCTCCTGGATGGTCAACCATGTGCCCTGGAGTTCTGCCGAGCACCGCATCCGTGCCGAGGCGGCCAGCGAAGAGACGGCCGCACGACTGCAGGTGGCGCCAGCCTCGCCCTGTCTGGTGATTGATCGCCGCACCTGGACGGGGACGCTGCCCATCACCTTTGTGCGCCTGACCTATCCGGCCGATCTGTACGAGCTGGAGGCGCATTTCTCGCCCTCGTCGGTTGCAGGTGCGGCTTGAGCGGCGCAAGCCATTCCCCGGCGCAGGCAGGGCGCGGCAGCGCAGCGCACAATAGGGCTTCTTTTTGAGCGCTGTGTTTGCGATGAAATTGGCATGTAGCCCAATGGAATCGAGCGCTTATAGCTATCTTTTCAAGAGTTACTTCCGTTGTCCACCGCGCAATCCGTTCTTCAGGCTGTCTTTGGCTACGAGCAGTTTCGTGGCCCGCAGCAGGCCATCGTCTCGCATGTGATCGAGGGTGGCGATGCGCTGGTGCTCATGCCTACGGGCGGTGGCAAATCGCTGTGCTATCAGATTCCCGCCATCGTGCGCCAGCAGCAGATGCATGGCGTGAGCGTGGTGGTCTCGCCGCTGATTGCGCTCATGCACGATCAGGTCGGCGCTCTGCATGAAGCAGGTGTCAGCGTGGCCTATCTGAACTCTACCCTGAGTTACGAGGAAACCCAGGATGTGGAGCTGCGGCTGCAAAGCGGCGATATCACCTTGCTGTATGTGGCGCCGGAGCGCCTGAACACGCCGCGTTTTCTGGGCCTGCTCGATGACTTGCATGCCCAGGGCAAGCTGTCGCTGTTTGCCATTGACGAAGCCCATTGCGTAAGCCAGTGGGGCCACGACTTCCGCCCCGAATACCGCGCGTTGACGGTGCTGCATCAGCGCTTTGCCGGCGTGCCGCGCATCGCACTCACCGCCACGGCTGATGCGCTGACGCGGGCCGACATCATCGAGCGGCTGCAACTGGAAACCGCCCGCCTGTTCCTCAGCAGTTTTGACCGGCCCAATATCCGCTACAAGATTGCCGAGAAGAAGGACGTCACCAACCAGTTGTTGCGCTTCATCGAGCGCGAGCACGAAGGCGAGGCCGGCGTCGTCTATTGCCAGTCGCGCAAGCGGGTGGAAGAGCTGGCCCAGACCCTGGCGCAAAGCGGCATTCGCGCCTTGCCCTATCACGCCGGCCTGCCTTCCGAGATGCGCCAGCAGCATCAGGATCGCTTTCTGCGTGAAGACGGTGTGGTGATGGTGGCCACCATCGCCTTTGGCATGGGCATAGATAAGCCCGATGTGCGCTTTGTGGCGCATGTGGACATGCCCAAGAACATCGAAGGCTACTACCAGGAGACGGGCCGTGCCGGCCGTGACGGCCTGCCCGCCGATGCCTGGATGGCTTACGGACTCTCTGATGTGGTCAACCAGCGGCGCATGATCGATGAAAGTCCGGCCGGGGAAGAGTTCAAGCAGGCCATGCGCGGCAAGCTTGATGCCCTGCTGGGCCTGGCCGAAGCCACGGACTGCCGGCGCGTGCGCTTGCTTGCCTACTTTGGCGAGCAGTACGGCCAGGGGCCGGCTACCGACGGCAAACCCTTGCAGGCCGTGGCCAAGCTGCAGTGCGGTAACTGCGACAACTGCCTGGAGCCGCCCGCGCTATGGGATGGCACCGATGCGGCGCGCAAGCTGCTGTCCACCATTTTCCGGGTGCATGAAGCCAGCAAGCTGACCTATGGCGCAGGCCACATCATGGATGTGCTGCGCGGCAAGGTCACCGACAAGGTCACGCAGTACGGCCATGACAAGGTCTCCACCTTCGGCATTGGCAAGGATTATGCCGAACCGCAGCTGCGCGCCGTGATGCGTCAGTTGCTGGCCACAGGCGCTCTGGGGCTGCACAAGGTGGTGAGCGAGAACAGCGGCCATGTGTTCGACACTCTGTGCCTGGTACCGGGCTCGCGTGCCGTGCTCAAGGGCGAGGTGACGGTGCAGCTGCGCGAGGCGGTGGCCGCCTCGCGCAGCAAGAAGCCAAGCCGCGTCAACCAGCCCAATGCAGCGGCCGCCAATCTGGGGCCCGATGCACAGGTGCGCTTCATCAACCTCAAGGCCTGGCGGGCCGAGGTCGCCAAGTCGCACAATCTGCCGGCCTACGTGATATTTCACGATGCCACGCTGGCCGCCATTGCCGAGCTCAACCCTAAATCCCTGCAGGAGCTGCAAGGGGTCAGCGGCATGGGCTCCAAGAAATTCGAAGCCTATGGCGCGGAAGTCCTGCGCGTGGTCACCAGCGGCTGAGCCAAAGCACAGCCGCTGGGCATCAGCGGGCAGCCGCCGCCGCTGAAAGACTGCTGCTTACTGTTCCAGCACCCGGAAAGTCAGCGTGTAGTTGTTGCCATACGTGGGCGCGGCCGCTCCAGCGGGCGCTGCGGCGCGATAACGCACCAGCGCCAGATAGATGCCAGCCTTGGGCAAGGCAAACGAGACGCGGCCCTGCGCATCGGTCGTCACCGTGAAAGCGCTGTGCTGGCTGGCCAGATCCATGCTGGAGCGGTAAATATCGACCTTCTGCGCGGCCAAAGGCTTGCCGTCGTACTGCACGCTGAAATCAAATTTCTCGCCAGCAAACAAGTCGCTGGGATGGGTGATGGGAACCAGCTCCAGCCCCTGGCCGGATGGCGCCAAAGCGCCCTTGCTCGGAGCCCCTGCGGTGACATAAGTCTCAGAGACAGAGCGCGACTGGTAATGGGCGATCAGCTTGGCATCCGCAGGCATGACGGTGGCAGGATCGCGTGCGGTCTCGACCTTGCCATTGCGCTCCCAACTGCGAAAGATGGCGCCCAGGCGGGGGCCGGTACTCACGCGGTAAGTGCCTTTTTCACCACCGAGCTTTTGCTCTGCCACCGTACGGGTCTTGAGCTGTACCACCTGCGCCATGGGCGTGAGCTTGCCATCGGGTGAGGTCACGGAAAATGCCGTGTCGCCAAAGGCAACGTCCGAGATGAAGAACTTTTCGGTAAAGCCCGCATCCACGCTGATGACGGACTTGGGCTGGACTTCAAAGCTCGTGGGCAGCAGATACGGCGTATGCGCCTGTGCCGAAAAGGAGATGGCCGACAGCAAGGGCAGCCAGCAGGCGAGGGACTTGATCATTGCCATGGCTGCTTACTTTTTCTTGCTGTCGTCCGCAGTCACCTGGCCGTCGCCATTGCTGTCGGCTTCCTTGAAGGTGCGCTCGGCGATGGCCATGTCTTCATCCACGGTGTAGCGGCCATCCTTGTTCTTGTCGATGATGCCAAAGCGCACATGCGCCTGCCGGATGGAGCCCATATAGCGTGCGTCAGGCTCACGACCTTCGCTCTGGTATTGCTGCTTGAGACGGCCTTCGTATTCGGCCACATATTCCGCTTCGCTCAACCAGCCGTCGCCGTTGGCATCGCCGGCCGCAAAGCGCTGCTTGCGCAGGGTGTCGTATTCGTCGCGGCTCACCACGCCATCGCGGTTGACGTCATAGCTGCCCATGAAGGCCGCGTGGCCGTGGCCGCCGGCAGGCTGAGCCGGTGCCGCTGCCGTGTTGGCGGCAGGCGCCGCGCAGGCCGACAGCAAGGCTGCCACAGCGGCGGCGATCAGCAAACGGGAAGAGGACAAGGAAGAGATCATGCAAACAACTCCGAAGTAAAAATGCACAGCAGCTGCTGTGAACCATGAAATACCTTGGCCAGCCTTGCCGGCTGGCCCTGTAGAAAAAGCGACGCGTCAGATGCCGAGCGCATCGGCCTTTAAGCGGCCTCTTTAGAACGCAACGGCCAGAGAGACGGCGGCAGTGCGGCCTGGGTTGCTCAGCAACTCGATGTCCCGCTGGTCACGCGGCACCGATGGCTGGAGACCACGCGCGCTGGAGTAATCCCAATAGCGCTTGTTGCCCAGGTTGTAGATGCCGGCATTCAGGCGCACGTTCCTGCTGATCTGCCAGTAGCCGGCCAAATCAAAAATGGCATAGCCGGGTACGCGGAACAGCGTCACGCTCGCATCCATCAAGGCTGCGCCGCCGTTGGCATAGGCCTCGCGGTTGGTCGCCACGGCTTGCTTGCCGGCCACGAAGGTGCCGGTCAGGTTCAGCCCCCATTGTTTTTGTGGTGCGTCATAGCCCACGCCGACCACGGCCTTGCGTGGCAGCACGCTGTCCAGCGGCACATTCTTGTCACCCGCGTAGTAGGACTTGGATGTGCCCTTGCTGATGCCCAGGGCCCAGTGGCTGTACACGCCCTTCATGGCCGGCGCCCACTGGCCGTGATCCAGGCGGGCGCTGAGCTCCATGCCGTAGATGGTGGCCGTGTCGCGGTTTTCTGCCTGGTAGATCGTGCCTATGTGGCTGGGCACATTGGTGAACATGCCGGGATTGAGCGCACGCGTGTAGCGGGTGTAGGCAATGAAGTCCTTGTACTTGCTGTAGAAGAGCGAGCTGTTCAGGGTCACGCCAGGCGTAGGCGAGCCTTTGATGCCTATGTCAAAGGCCGTGCTGGTCTCGGGTTTGATATCGCGGTTGCCGACCAGCGCGTACTGATTGGTGCTGTAGTTGCTGGCCATGTTCCAGGAGCCATACATCTCGCCGGCCGATGGTGCGCGGCCGCTGCGCTTGACCTGGGCATAGGCGCTGAGCTTGGGCGCCAAGTCATACACCAGGCCCAGGCTGGGGCTCCAGATGGTGCTGGCCGGGGCATTGCCGTAAAGACGCTGCACATCGGTCGGCGTCAGCGGGCCGGAGGCAAAGTTATCGAGATCGCGGGTATTGATATCCACACGGTCCACGCGCAACGCAGGGATCAGGGCCAGCCGCTTGCCGCCGGCGTCGAAGCTGATCTCATCCTGAACAAAAGCACCCCAACGTCGGGTCGTGGTGTCTGGCTGCGGCTTCATGTAGCCGGCCACGCTCCAGGGCCGGTCAACATCCTGGGTCGAGGCATTGATGCCGACGCTCAGGCGGTGGCGATCCATGCGCTTTTCCCCTGTGCTGGAAAAGCCCAGGGTCTTGGTTTCGTTCTGAGAAATATTGTGCGATGTCGTCCCCGTGGCCAGCAGCGTGGTGTCGGTCACATCCTTGGTGTCCGTGGTCTGGTAGAAAACGCGGGTGTCGAGCTGGTCCACCAAACCGCCCATGGGCGACCACAGGTGCTGCAGCTGCAAGGTATTGCGGCTGGTATCGCTGCTCTGTTTTGAACGGTCGCTGATGGCGGTATTGGTGGCATCCCAGCCGTTGAACAAGGTGTCGTTCTTGCGCCGATACATATCGGCCGACAGCACCAGCCGGTTGGCGCTGTTGATGTTGATGCCGCCCTTGAGCAGCAAGGCATCCGAATTCCAGTCGTTGGGATAGCTGTTCACCACATCGCTGTTGTTGCGTGTGGCCTTGCCGTCGCGGTGCGAATAGGCAATCAGGCCGTCCAGATGACCGGAGCGGCCCGTGGCGGTCAGGCTCTCGTTCCAGGAGCGGTCGGCCGAGTCATAACCGATCTTGGCACCCAGGTAGGAGTTTTTGTCGGCACGCAAATAGTCTTCTGCAGACTTGGTCTTGAAACCTACCGAGCCGCCAATACCGCCCGCGGCCCGCTTGGCCGTCGTCGTGCCCGAGTTGATGTCGACCGCCGAGAACATCTCGGGATCAATAAAGTCACGTCCCACGCCAAAGGTATTGGCACCGACACGGCTGACATAAGGACGACCCGTGGCGTCCGGCAACTCCACGCCATCGACATCCATGCCGACGCGATTGCCTTCGATGCCGCGAATGTTGTAGCCCGTCGTACCCGAGCGATCAAAGCTGCTGCGGTTGCGGCTGGTGCCAGAGACCGTGCCCGGGGCAGATACCAGCGGCTGGTAGCGCACGATGTCGGCCATATTGTTGGCCTGCTCCAACTCCGGCCCGGTAATGATGGCTTCGGCGCCCGGCTTGCGCGCCGTGGTTTCGGCGTCCTCATATACCTCGACCTGCGGCAGCATCTTGACGGGGCCGGCGGCCAGCTGCAACGCAGGCTCTGTCTGCGCCCAGGCCGAAGCCGAAATCAGAGCGATCAAGCTCGCACGCACGGCCGTGCTGACCAGCGTGTGCGAGAAGCCTGCAGACGCATAGTCAGCAGAGGAACAAGAGCAGGGGAAAGTGGAAACGGCGCGAGCGCGCCGTTGCAATGACAAAGCCATGGTGTTGCGGATCAGAGGTTGAATGCTGGCTAGCTATTCACCGATGCGCGCAAGATTGGCTCCTGCACCATCGCTCCCTGTCCGGAGATCGTTACCGCTGGCTTGTTTGAATCATTTGCATGAATTGATAATCATTATCATTTAATGGTGCGAGCCATATCGAGAGCAGGGGGAATCTCGCAAGCTGCTCTCAGCACCCTGAACCTATGCAGCTCGCCCGCTGACAACACGCGGCTCGGCGAGTCCATGCCCTGGAAATCGGTCTCCACAATTCGCACACAAAGGCTCAACGACGCAGCAAGATTGCCGCCACAAACTGCTCCGCGAATACTGCATCTGGAGCCATTTAGCTGTGATCAATACTGCCCAATTGTTGGCCGACGAGGCCAAGTACTGCTCGTTCGGGGACACCGTCCACTACGTCAATCCTCCCAAGATTTTCACGGGCTGCGAAGGCAGCTATATGTACGACGATGCAGGCACGCCCTACCTCGATCTGCAGATGTGGTATTCGGCCGTGAACTTCGGCTACAAGAACAAGCGTCTTGAGCAAAAGATGATCGAGCAGCTGCAAGCGCTGCCCCAGGTGGCCAGCCAGTACCTGCATCCCACCAAGATCGAGCTGGCCAAGTTCATTGCCGAAGATGCCAAGCAGAAGTGGGGCAGCGACGGCCGCGTTCACTTCAATGTGGGCGGCGCGCAGGCGATTGAAGACTCGCTCAAGGTGGTGCGCAATGCCAGCGGCGGCAAGAGCCTGATGTTCGCCTTTGAAGGCGGCTATCACGGCCGTACGCTGGGTGCTTCGTCCATCACTTCCAGCTACCGCTACCGTCGCCGCTTCGGCCACTTCAGCGACCGTGCGCAGTTCATTCCCTTTCCCTACCCCTTCCGCCGCCCCAAGGGCATGACTGCGGAAGAGTACGCAGACTCCATCGTGCGCGAGTTTGCGCGCAAGTTCGAGAACGAATACCACGCCGTCTGGGACCCCAAGACCCAGCAGTGCGAATATGCGGCTTTCTACATTGAGCCGATTCAAGGCACGGGCGGTTACGTCATTCCTCCAGCCAACTTTTATACCGGCTTGAAGAAGGTGCTCGATGATCACGGCGTGCTGCTGGTGGTCGACGAAATCCAGATGGGTTTCTGGCGCACCGGCAAGCTGTGGTCGGTGGAAAACTTCGGCATCAAGCCCGACGTGCTGGTGTTTGCCAAGGCTTTGACCAATGGCTTGAACGCTTTGAGCGGCCTGTGGGCTCGCGAAGAGCTGATCAATCCCACCATCTTCCCGCCAGGCTCTACCCACTCCACCTTTGCTTCCAACCCGCTGGGTACGGCCCTGGGCCTGGAAGTCATGAAGATGACGCACGAGATGGACTTCGGCCGCCAGGTGTGCGAATCGGGTGCTTACTTCCTCGAAGGCCTCAAGGATCTGCAAAAGCGCCACAAGGAAATCGGCGATGTGGACGGCATGGGCCTGGCGCTGCGCGCCGAGATCTGCACCGAGGACGGCTTCACGCCCAACAAGGCGCTGCTGGACAAGATGGTGGACATCGGCCTCGAAGGCGGCCTGGAGTACCGTGGTCAGCAGCGCGGCCTGGTGCTGGACGTGGGCGGCTACTACAAGAACGTGATCACCTTCGCTCCTTCGCTGATGATTTCGCGCAGCGAGATCGACGAAGCCATGGTGCTGCTGGATCAGCTGCTGACCCGCGCCAAGGCGGCTTGATACCTGGCCCGAAAGGTGAGATGAGGCAGCAGTCCTACAGAAACCAGTTGGAGCCCGCAGGCCTGCTGCAGCAGTTTGCCAAACACCCTCCCGAGGGTTTTGCACTGCTGCAGGATGGGCCGGCGCCGGCGTTCACGGCTCCGTTTGATTTGCTCACCACGGCAGACGACGCGCTCAAGGCGCGTCTTTTGTCTTTTCCGGGCGGAAAATGGCTGGGCTCCAGACTGCGCTTGAGAACGGATTTTGTGGGCACCACGGTCAGCGAATATGCCTTGCTGCCGCAAGCCGTCGATGCCGCTGCGCTGGCCGGGCAGCTGCGGGCCCGTGCCGGTCGTACCCTGCTCAGCATCGTCAAAGACCTGCCGCAGGCATCGCCCTTGCTGGACGATGCGGACAATGCGTTTGCCCAAGAGCTGATCGAGGCATTGGCTGCCCAGGGCTTTATTGCGGTAGAGGGCCAGGCCCTGGCCTATGTACCGCTTGATTTTGCGAGTCTGGACGACTATCTGGCTGGTCTTTCCAAAAGCCGCAGAAGCAATCTCAGGCGCAAGCTCAAAAGCCGTGCCCAGCTGCAGATTCGGCGCATTCCCACGGGGCCGGACTTTGCCAGCGATGAGCGCGTCGATGCCTACTACGCCTTGTTCGAGGCCGTGTATGCGCAAAGCGAGATTCACTTCGACAAACTCGGACGCGCTTTTTTTGCCGATCTGCTGCGTGATGCGGGCAATGGCGGTCTGGTCTTCGAGTACCGTGATCTGGCGAGCAATACCTTGCTGGGCTGGAATCTGTGCTTTGAGCACCAGGGCAAGCTCATAGACAAATACATAGGCCTGTCCTACCCGGCCGCGCGCGAGGCCAATCTTTATTTTGTAAGCTGGATGGTGAATCTGGAATACGCGCTGGAGCGCGGCCTGACCCACTATGTGGCCGGCTGGACCGACCCTGGGGTCAAGGCACAGCTGGGCGCCAGCTTCACCATGACGCAGCACATGGTCTATGTTCGCAACCCCGTTCTGCGCGCCCTGGGGCGGCGCTTTGCCGGACACTTTGAAAGCGATAGCCAATGGGGCGCGAAGCCATGATGACCAGACCGGTGGTGCTGGATGTGGATGCCTCCGTCGGAGTGCTCGGCGATGAGTTGCGGCTGCCTTTGCAGCACTGGCAGGAGACCATACGCTTTGGTTGTGGGCTGTCGAAATTCAAGCGTTTTGCGGCCACGCTGCAGGCGCAGCTGCCAGAGAAACATGGCACGGTGCTGATGGGCAGCGGTGACTTTCATCACCTGAGCTGGCCCTTGATAGAGCGCAGCATTGCCAGGCATGGCTTTTCCAAGGCCCATCCGTTGCGGGTGGTGGTGCTGGACAACCATCCCGACAATATGCGTTTCCCCTGGGGCGTGCACTGCGGCTCTTGGGTGCGGCGCGTTGCCATGCACCCGGCGGTCTCTCAGGTGCATGTGGCGGGCATTACCTCGCAAGACATAGGCCGCAACCATGCCTGGGAAAACTATCTGGCGCCGCTGCGTGCGGGCAAGCTCACCTACTGGAGCAGCGGCGTGAAGACGGACTGGGCCAGGCCCGTGGGTCTGGGCGCCGCGTTTCGCAGCTTTGAAAGCGTTGCCGAACTGGCCGTGACCCTGGCGCGCATGTTGCATGAGCAGCCGCAGGCCACCTATCTGAGCATAGACAAGGATGTTTTCGCGCCGGAACTGGTGCGCACCAACTGGGATCAGGGCCGCATGCTGGAAGACGATGCCATGGATATCGTGGATGCGCTCGGCGGCCATCTGGTCGATAGTGACATCACGGGCGATGTGTCCTCATGGCGCTATGCCACCTGGTGGAAGCGCTGGATGAGCGCAGGCGATGGCCAAGACATAGAGATTGATGCCATCACGCTGGCTGCCTGGCAGGCAGGACAACACGGACTGAATCAGCGGCTTGTGAATCACATCGCCGCTCATCAGAAAAGCTAGGAGGAAGACCATATGCTGGACCGGTTGACTGAAACATTGCTGCAACGTGTATTTGCGCCCTTGGTCAGAACCGGCAAGCTGGAAATTGTTGCGCCCTCGGGGCGGGTTCTGGTCTTTGGGGATGAGGGACAACCGCAGGCACGTATCCGCTTTGCCGACCGACGGGCCGTGCTGGCCCTGTTGCGCGACCTCGACCTGAACTTTGGCGAAATGTTCATGCAGGAGCGGCTGCGGGTGGAGCAGGGCAGCGTGTACGAGGTGCTGGAGCTGGTGCTGCGCGGCGCCAAACAGGTGCCGGTGAGTGCCACGGTGCGCATGCTGGATGCATGGCGCATGCGGCTCAGGCCTTTGCTGCAAAACAATCTGCGCCGCCAATCGCGCGCCAACGTGGCGTATCACTACCGCGTTTCGCTACCAGGACATCGCCATCTTTCAGGTGCAGCTGGCGCGCAAGCAGGAGGCCGTTCCCCTCACGCGCGACTATATTGCCCAGCGCGAAACACAGTCGCGTACCAAGGAGTCCGGCCTGCTTGCGGATGAGCCGGCTATGGCGGGTACTGCAAAAATCAGAGCGGTTGTCGCAGCTTGAATCTTGGGCTCAATGCTTTATGCATCTGAACCCATTATCTTTTGAACGCTATGCGCTCTTGTTTTGAGAGCCGATGGCCTGTTGCAAATCCTGCAGCAAGCCCCCAAAGCGCGAGGAATCCAGCCATGGGCTGTTGCTGACGGCCACCAGCCGCTGAGCCCAGTCGCGCGCTTGCGTCACCGTGTCCTGCTGGGCAAAGGCCAGCACATGCTGGTAGCGTCCATAGTCCGGCAGCACATGCACAAACGGCAGCGACAGGCCGCAACCGCTCGCCCACTGCGCCTTGAGCAAGGCGTTGCGCGATGGCATGTCGGGCATGCGGATCAGGATCACCGGCCAAATGCCTTGTGCATCTGAAGCCGCATCGCCCAGCACCTCAAGGCCCAGAGACTCGAGCTTAGTCATACGGGCCATGGCTTGTGCCTGGGTCTGTTGCTGAAAATCCCTGAGTCGCTGCAAGGCGCGTGCGCCCACGCGCTGACGCCAGCGGCCCAGCGTGTGCTGTGGAATGAAGTCGTCAAAGTCATCGCCGGCCGCTTCTACCCAGTCGCCGCGGGCCAGGGACTTTTGCAAGGGCTTGCCATAGGCCAGGTGCAGGCCTTGGGGGCGATACAGAGCGGCATAGCCCAGCAGCTCCACACTGCGGCGCAGCTCCCACCAGCGCTCGGGCCTGGTGTGGCGCCGGCTGTGGTCTTGCAGGGCGCGGGCCAGTTCTGCGTCGCGGCTGATCAGCACGCCGCCTTCAAATGTGCTCAAGCCCTTGCCCACGGCCAGGCTGAAAAAGCCGATGTCGCCTTGCAGGCCTACGGACTGGTGGTTGATGCGCGCGCCAAGGGCCTGAGCGGCGTCCTCGATGACATAAGCTCCCATCGCCCGGGCGCATAGAACTGCGGCGGCCACGTCGGCCACGCGCCCGCACAGATGCGTGGGCAGCACGGCCAGGGTTTGCTCCGAGCAAAGCGCCTGCAGGCACGCGCTGTCCATGTCCAGCGTATCCGCCCGCAGATCGCATAGCCGCAAATGCAGGCCGCATTGGGCCACGGCTAAAGCCACCAGAGGGCAGGTATAGGCGGGCGCAATCACTTCGCTGCGCTGGGGTTGCCGGGCTTTGAGCGTGCGCAGCGCCACCATGAGAGCCGAGGTGCCCGAGCATTCCAGCTGTACCTCGGCCACGCCCAACCAGTGCGCCAGCGCCTGGGCAAAGTTCTCGCTGCCCCAGGGCCGGAGATCGGCGGCCTGCAAAGGCAGACCGGCAGTGGGCGGAACCGTGGGCAGGCGCATCTCAGGCGGCTTTTTTCAGATCCTGGGGCTCTGTAACAGCATCCGTCTCGCCGCTCTCGCTGACGGCCAGACACATGATGCCGGCCACAATGCACAGGCAGCCCAGAATCTGCGGCCAGCCAATGGGCTCGTTGAACAGCCAGTACGACAAGGCCAGCACCGAGATGATCTCCAGATGGGAGGCGGCAAATGCCGGGCCTATGGGCGCGTGCTTGAGCAGGCTCATCCAGGTGAAAAATGCACCGATATAGCCGACGAAGGCGCCGTAAATCCAGGGCTGACCGAAGACCCGCAGCAGCCAGGCGGTAGAAAATTCCAGTGGCAGGGCGGCGTCGCCCGCTTGTTTGAAGCTGATCTGTGCCAGCGTGTCAAACAGCACGAGCACCAGAAAGCCGACGATGTAGAAACGCTTCATGCTTGCGCTTTCAATGCAGACCGACAATGGCGACGCCGATGGACACCAGCACGATGCCGGCCACGCGCATGGGGGCCAGCTTTTCCTTGAACAGCACACGCCCCAGCATCATGATGGCCACGATGTTGATGCTGCCCAGCAGCACGCCTTCCGACAGCGGAACCAGGGACAGGAACGCCAGCCACACCAGAAATTCCGCCACATAACAGGCGATGCCTACCCACAGCCAGGGGCGGGCCAGCATGAAGCGCCAGCGTTCCATGCCATCGCGCGTGCCGGGCTCGCTGGCCGCGGCCTTGAAGGCCAGCTGCCCGCCGCTGTCCACCAGCACATTGAGTACCCACAGCGTAATTACCAGAGGCGATAGATCACTGCCCATGCGTTGGTGCCTTGCCTGGGGCTGCGGCGCTGGCGATGCGCGTCACAAATTCGTTGGTCTTGGCGATCACGGTGCGGCGTTCGCGATCGATGGTGATCATGTGATAGCAGTTGTCCAGCAGCACCAGCTCCACATGGGCGTTGCGGGCGCCGCGCTCAATATCGTAGGCATTGCTGATGGAGGAGATGTCGTCTTCCCTGGCATGCACCACCAGGCAGGGCGAGCGCAACTGATCGAGACGCTTGAGTACATGGGCGGAAAGCGCTCTCAGCTCGATGATGGACCACCAGGGGTTGCCGGGCAGGCCGGCGGCCGCGCTGTCGCCGCCATGCATTTGCTCGACGATGCGGGCACGCAAAGCTTCGTCCTTGATGCCATAGGGCGGAGCTTCCATGAAAACGCTGTGCCGTCCTATGCCCAGCGCGCGAAACAGCGGCAGCAAAAAGGCCAACCGGGTGTAGCCGGGAATGCTCCAGCCGTCATAGCGGAAGGTGGTGGACAAGGCGCAGACGCCAGCCACCTGGTCGGGGTGTTTTTCCGCCACGGCCAGCGAGAGCAGCGCGCCCATGGACAGGCCGCCCACGACCACATGGTCCACCTGCGCGGCAAACCGCTGCAGGCCCGATTCCACGCTGGCAAGCCAATCCGTCCAGCGTGTGTCGACCAGGTCCTGCATGCCGGCGCAGTGACCGGCCAGCTGTACCGCGTACACGGTAAAGCCTTGTTTGTTCAAGCCCTTGCCCAGCACGCGCATTTCGGCGGGCGTGCCCGTCAAGCCATGAATCAGCAGCACGCCGGTGCGCGCATTGGTGCCGTGGCCGGGCATGACAAATTCATGGGGCGTCACGCACAGCTTCTGAAAATCCTGCACCTCGGGCGCCTTGTCTTGCAGCAGAGCGAAACCGTCGGCGGCATTCATGCTGGCAACTCCATGCCCAGCACCGTCTGCCCCAGAAGCACCGTGGCCTGGCCAAAATTTTCAAAGGGGGCGTAAGCAATGCCGTGGCTCTGGCAATGGGCAATCAGCTTGTACTTGGCCAGCACCAAATCGGCTTTGCCCGAAACGCAGAAATCGGAGGTGCTGTCTCCGATGTAGAGCACGCGGCCGTGCACCGCCTGTTGCTCGGCCAGGCGCTCGCACTTGCAGTTGCCGCTGGCACGTGCGCAATGCGCGCTGGCAAATGGCGACTCTAGCCGCCAGCTGCGCGCATCCGTCTGTACCAGCCGGTTGGCAATGACTTCCAGATGGGCCAGTCCGTGTCTGGTCAGCACATGGCGAATGGCGTAGTCGATACCGTCGCTGACCACCTGCACCTTGATGCCCAGCTGGGTGGCCTCGGCCACAAAACCGACAAAGTGCGGATCGATTTCAATCGTGTCCAGGTGGGTCTGCAATTGGGCTTCGCTCATGTCCAGCAGAGCGACCTGGCCCTTCATGCATTCGCGCGAACCGATTTCACCGCGTTCCCAGGTATCTTCCAGCTCCTGCCAGCCGGGCTGGCCGAAGCGATTGAGCAAGGTGTCGGTCACGTCGAGCACGCTGATGGTGCCGTCAAAATCGCTTTGTACCATCCAGCCGGAAGGCTGGTTGGCGGGGTATAGGTGAATGCGCTTATTCATGGAAGCTGACCCTCACGTTCTGGCCGACTTTGGCATTGGCTGGGGGCTGATCAAATACCAGCACGCATTCGATGATGCGCACAGGTCCTTTTTGCGTGTCGTCCTGCAACCGCGCAGCGCCATAGATGGGGCTGATGCGCTGTACGGTGGCTTTGGGGAACTGCAGATTGCTGCCGTCGCCGTCGGCCACCACGCTGGCGTGCATGCCTTCTTTGATGGCGCTGACAAAGCTTTCATTGACTTCGGCACGCACGATGAAGGGGCGGTTGGGCAGCAGATTCATCACGCTGACGCCGGGCTGCAGCGTGCTGCCCACGTGGGTCGTGACGCGCACCACGGTGGCCGCTTCGGGAGTGCGCAACTCATGGCGTTTTTGCAGTGCGCGCAGCTGCTCTACCTTGCGCTGCGAGACGGCGACCTCGGCGGTGGCAATATCCAGCTCGGCCTGCGCCTCCTGCAGAGTCCGGGCGGCTTCATCCACGCTTTGCAGATCCGCTGCGCCTTGCTTGGCGGCGGCCTGCCAGCGGTTCAGAGCTTGCTTGAGGGAAGGCAGACGGGCGGCGCGGCTTTTTTGACGGGTCTGGGCCAGCTGCCATTCGGACTCGGCGACCGCCAGATCGGCGCGCGCGGCATCGTCTTTCAGACGCAGCAGCACCTGGCCTTTTTCAACCGTCTGGCCTTCCTTGATCAGCAGCTGCCCAACCACGCCGCCAGTCTCGGGCGAAATGTCCAGCAAGCCGCCTTCGACCTCGATCTTGCCGCGGGCGATGGCCACGGCGGCATTGCTCTTGGCCTGGCCCGTGGCTGAAGGGGGGACGGATGCCGCTTTCTGCGAAGGGCCGCAGCCTGCGATGACAACCGCTGTCAGTGCTATTGCCAGCAAAGCAGAACCGCGGGTTGGCAAAAAATTCATGGGCTTATTCCTTGATGGGGCTGGACTGGCGCCAGTCGCTGCGTATGGCGCCGTCCTCCATGCCGAGCACGCGGTCTGCATGGCGCACCAGACGCGGGTCGTGGCTGACGCACAGCACGGTGGTGCCGTGACTGCGGGCCGCGCGGTGCAGTATGTCGATGACGCGCTGGCCGCTCTCCGCATCCAGCGCGCTGGTCGGTTCGTCGGCAAACAAAAGCTGGGGCTCCTTGGCCATGGCACGGGCGATGGCAACGCGCTGCTTCTCGCCGCCAGAGAGTTCGGCCGGCCGCATATGGCTGCGGTGCGAGAGTCCGACCTCATCCAGCGCCTGCTTGGCACGCTGCAGGCTCTGCTTGTCCTTGAGCCCCATATAGCCCAGCGGCAGCTGTATCTGCTCCAGCGCCGTGAGCGCGGGAAAGAGATTGAAGCCCTGAAATACAAAGCCGGTGTGGCGCAGACGAAACCGCTCCAGGGCTCGTTGCTTGAGCTTGGACAGGTCTTGCCCCAGGGCCGTGGCCTGGCCGCTGTCGGGCTGCTGCAGGCCTGACATCAGCGACAGCAGAGTGCTCTTGCCGCAGCCCGAGGGGCCGGAAATCAGGCTCAGCTCTCCCGGGTAGAGGCTGACCGACAGGCCTTGCAGCACGCGCACCTGCACCACGCCAGACATGAATGACTTGCACAGCTGAACCGCCTCGAGGCTGGGTGGGGCGGCGGGCGCTGTCGGTGAAGGGCTGCGTTCTGCAGTCATGGATGGCATGGCTTTCAACGCAGCAAGGTGGCGGGATCGGCGCGCAGCAGGCTGCGCATGGCTCCGAGGCCGGAAAGCAGGGACAGGACGGCAACCAGAAAAGCGCAGCCCAGCACCGCCGAGACGGACAGGGCCACCGGGACTCGGTAAGCCGAGGCAATGCTCAAAAGCACGGCGCTGGCGAACGCGGCCAGCACAAAGCCCAGGCCGCCTATCCAGCAGGCCTGCTCTATCACCACGCGCCCCAAAGCTCCACGGCTGACGCCCAGGGCGTTGAGCACCGCGTATTCCCGGGCCGAGCCTGCGACCACGGCCTTGAGCGACTGGCTGGTGACGATGGAGCCGACCAGGCAGACGATGATGGCCATGAACAGCACGCCGGCGCCGGCGCCGGTATCGAACATCCAGTAGCGCTGCGAGCGCCGGGCAAAGCTCTCGGCAGTCCAGGCCTCATGGGCGCCAAAGCTGCTGCGCTTGTCGCTCAATGTCTTTTGTACGGCGGCAGGCGAGACGCCGTTGCGCACGCTGGCCACAAAATAAGTGCTGCCTTGGCTGGCCTCGCCATCTGCGATTTCACGGGCCGAGGTCAGCGAGGTGATCACATTCACTCCACCCAGGCCGCGCAGCCCATCCACGGCGGCGACTATGCGCACCGGATGGTTGTTGATCCAGGCCGTGCCGCCTTCCTGGGTACCCAGCGTGCCCAGGTCGGCGCGGTCCACGATGACCGTGCCGGGCTCGCGCAAGCGCTGCCTGTGCCAGGGTGCCAGAATTTTGGTGAACATCAGGGCGTCATCCGCCGTGCTGACGCCAGAAAGATAGATGGAGACGCCGCCTTTGTTCGCGCTGGCTGCGCTGTCGCGTGCACGCCAGTCGCCGTCAATCCAGAGATAGGGCTCGACGGCCTGTATGTCCGGCTCCATGCGCAGGCGCATTTCCACATCGGCGTCGATATTGCGACCAAAGTTCACGCTTTGCGTGCCGGGGTAGCCCACCCAGATATCCGCAGACGAGGCGGTGACGTACACGGCAGCCGAACCGAAGATGCCCAGCACCAGCGCGGCCTGCATGGCCAGCAGCACGCCGGAGAAGCCGACGGCAAACACCGAAGGAACAAAGCGGCGCCATTCGTAAACCAGTGTTTTGCGGGCCAGGGCAATCATGGCTGCAGCCCCTTGGCAGGGCCTTGAGCCACGGTATCCAACGGCGCTCCGCCCAGGGCCTTGTAAAGCGTCACATAGGCCAGCGCTTGCGTAAAGCCAGCCGTGTCGGTCTCGCTTTGCAGCTGAAGCAGGGAGCGTCGAGTCTCGAGAGTGGAAAGCTCGCTTTCCAGGCCCAGATTCTGGCGCACGGTCTGTGCCTGCTGGCGCTGCTGCAAGACGGACTGCGTGGCTTGCAGGCTTTGCCGGCGCTGCTCTTGTGCACCTATGGCGGCCAGCGAGGATTCCACGTCGGCGATGCCGTTGAGCACGCTTTGGCGATAGGCTTTCACACTGGCCTGCAGTGCCAGTTCGCTGGCGTCGGCCTGGGCGCGGCGTCGGCTCCAGTCAAACAGCGGAACATCAATCTGCGGGCCGAAGACGGGAAGCTTGTCCGAGGCCGCATTGCGGCGATTTTGCGTGATGTTGTACGAGTACAGGATGGATCCTGTCAGCGTGAAACGTGGATACAGCGCCGCGCGTGTGATGCCCAGCTCTGCCGCCGCATGTTCTACCGCCGCCTCTGCGCTCTGTATGTCGGGGCGGGTGCGCAGCAGATCTGCGGGGATGGCCGCAAGAGGCATGTCCGATATGGCCGGCGCGACAGGCATAGCCGTAGTGGCATCTGCAGCCTGCAGCCAGCGCGGATCGGGGGCTGAACGGCCCAGCAGCGCAGCCAGTCCGTGGGCAGAGCGTGCCTGCGCCTCTGTCAGCATGGCGGTCTGCCCGGCTGAGGCGGCGATTTGCAGCTGCTGTTGCTCTACGGCCTGCATGCTGCCCAGGCGCTGTGTCTGACGTATCTGCAGCAAATGCAGCTGGCGCTGATCCAGAGCTTGCCGCTGCTGCAGCAGCGCTTGCTGGCGCTGGGCCTGGCGAATATCCAGGTAGCGGTGTACCACCTGGGCGACCAGGGCCACACGGGCGGCATGCAGCTGTGCTTGGGCGTCCAGCACGTCGGCCGAGGCCGAGCGTGTCGTGGCCTCTGAGGCGCCGAACAGGCCCAGATCCCAACTCACATCGATGCTGGCGTGAAAGTAGGAGTCCTGTGCTGCCACATCCTGCAGCGTGCGCACGCCTGCGGAAACATTGGGCAAAAAGGCTGAGCCAGACACCTCGGACAGACGCTTTTGCTGCTGCAGGCGCAACACGGCCTGGGCCACATCCAGGTTCTGGGCCAAGGCCTCGTCAACCAGGGCGTTGAGCTCGCTGTCGTTCCATGACTTCCACCAGTGAGCCAAGTCGTCGCCCGGCCTGGGGCTGACCGGCAGTGCTTGCTGCCAGTGTGCG
Organism: Comamonas aquatilis; assembly: GCF_965139575.1. Lineage (NCBI taxonomy): Bacteria > Pseudomonadati > Pseudomonadota > Betaproteobacteria > Burkholderiales > Comamonadaceae > Comamonas > Comamonas aquatilis. Next base: position 25,209 of record NZ_CBCSIW010000006.1, read on the forward strand.
GGCATGTTGGTGTTCAACCTGACCGGCACGGGAGCAGAGCACCCTGCCAGCAGCACGAGGGTGCCAAGGCAGCAGGCGCTCAAGCGGCTAAGCGTGTGGATTGGGGCTGGATTCAATGGTGTGCGTCCATCTGGAACAGGGATGCAGAGACCCCAGGCCATCATTGAAGCCCTCAAAGCTTGCGCCTCATTGCAAGTTTTATGGAGGAAGTATGGAGATGGTTGCTGCTGCCAGCCCGGGTGGCTTGTCACCCCATAATGTGACAAAACACGACATCCGGGACGCGGCAATGCATCTGCATGGACGCGAAGATAGTGCCCGCTTCCGGGCATCTTCCGGTCTTTAGCTATGAACTCTTTTGCACAGCCTGCGGCAACGCCTCTGGTACTGGTGGTTGAGGACGAGCCCAGCATTGCCAGCATTTTGAACGCCTATCTGGAGCGCGACGGCTTGCGCGCCAGAGTGGCGCAAGATGGCGAGCAAGCCTTGCAGCTATTCAGACAGCTGCGGCCTGACCTGGTCTTGCTCGACATTCATCTGCCCAAGGTGGATGGCGTGGATGTGCTGCGCGAGATTCGCAACGAAGGGCAGGCGCCGGTCATCATGGTGACGGCCCTGGCCGATGATGTGGACAAGCTGCTGGCCTTGCGCATGGGGGCCGATGACTATGTGGTCAAGCCCTTTAATCCGCCGGAGGTCGTGGCCAGGGTGAGGGCTGTGCTGCGCCGCACCAAGACTCCCGCCGTCGCCGTGGCCGCACCCCTGCGCGTGGGGCCGATCGAGATTGATAAGGAGGCGCACAGCGCTCTGATCTACGGGGATGACGGACTTGCCATACCGCTGTCGCTGACGCTGACCGAATTTCGCCTGCTGGCCTGCCTGGCAGCACAGCCTCGGCGCTGCTTCTCCCGGGCCTACCTGATCGAGAACTGCCTGCCGGAGAGCGATGCGCTGGAGCGTGTGATCGACTCTCACCTCTCCAAGCTGCGCAGAAAGCTGCAGCTGGCTGGTCAGGACGGACTGATAGAGACGGTGCGCGGCATTGGTTACCGTCTATGGCCCTGGGACTGAACCGGATCTGGGTACGTTTCGGACTGTGGATCACCGCCACGGTGCTGGTGACGATTGGCGCGCTGACGGCTGGCGTGCTGCTGATTTCCGAGCTGCAGTACCGTGCGTTTTACAAGCATCTGCCGGATGCCGTTCGCACCGAGATGGACACGCTGACTGCCCAGGATCTGGACGACAGCCCGCGCGCCTTGCAGATCTACAGCGAGTACTGGGGCGGCGATCTTTACTTTGGCGAGAAGTGGTCGCTGCTGGTTGGCCTGGCCGTGAGCCTACCTTTCGGGCTGGGCGTCGGTTTCTGGGTGTCCAGGCGCATCACGCGACCGTTGGCCTCCATGGTGGAGGTTGCCAAGCGCATTGAAGCCGGTGATCTGGGTGCCCGTGCGGTCAAAAGCGATGCCCACGGTGAAATGGCCGCGATGATAGACACCTTCAACGGCATGGTGGAGGCGCTGGAGACGCTGGAGAGCGAGCGCAAAGCCACGGCAGCCTCCATATCGCACGAGCTGCGCACGCCCTTGACCGTGCTCCAGGTGCGATTGCACGCGCTGTGCGATGGCGTGATCGAAGTCAGTCCGGCAGAGCTGCAGGTGCTGCTGGCGCAGAGCGCGCATCTGGCGCGCCTGGTCGACGATCTGCATACCTTGTCCATGGCCGATGCCGGCCAGCTTTCCCTGAACCGGCAAAGACTGGATCTTGCGGATCTGGTCGGCGAAGTGGTCGAGCACATACATCCCCAGTTGCAGATGCATGACATGGCGCTGAGCCTGAATCTGCCGGTGGAGCTGGGTGACGGTGTCGCCGATATCAATGCCGATGCCGATCGCATGCGCCAGATCGTCAACAACCTGATTGGCAATGTGCTGCGCCATGCCCGCGACGGCCGTTGGCTGGGAGTGAGCGTGGCGGCCGAGAGCAATGCCCGGGGCGAGGCGCAGGTGGTGCTGCGCATCAGCGATGCGGGGCCTGGCTTGCCAGCCGAGCTGCGCTCCCATCCTTTTCAGCGCTTTGCGCAAGCACCTGGAAAGCGGCGCAAAGAGGGCTCGGGCCTGGGCTTGTCCATCGTCAAAGCGCTGACCACTTCGCAAGGCGGCACGGTGGAAGCCGACGCTTCGGAACGTGGCGGCACCCGTTTCATCCTGCGCTTTCCCCGTATTCGCTAGTCTGCGCCGGCGGCTTCCGGTGGAAGTCCCGATTTGATAGCTTAAGGCGCTTGATGAATCTGGGGTTGAGCCGTATTTGTTTGCTATTCAGGTGCCACTGACATAGGGGTTCACCTTGCGCTCGCGGCCGTAGCTGCTTTCTGGGCCGTGGCCGGGAATGAACACCGTCTGGTCGCCCATGGGCCACAGGCGCTGCACGATGGAGTCGATCAGCTGCTGATGGTTGCCTTGGGGGAAATCCGTGCGGCCTATGCTGCCGGCAAACAACACATCGCCTACAAAGCAGCGGTCGATCTGCGGGGCGTGGAACACCACATGGCCGGGGGTGTGGCCCGGGCAATGGCGCACGTTCAGCGTTTCCTGGCCGATCGTCACCGTATCGCCGTCCTGCAGCCAGCGCGTGGGCTGGAAGGGATCGGCATGTGGAAAGCCAAACATCGCACTTTGCTGGGGCAGGCCGTCAATCCAGAACTGATCGCCTTCATGCGGGCCAATGATGGGTAACTGGTGCTTGGCTGCCATTTCGCTGGTGCCGCCGGCGTGGTCTATGTGGGCGTGGGTGAGCCAGAGGGCCTTGAGCTGCAGGCCCAGGCGCTCGGCCTCCCATTCGATCTGCTCGATATCGCCGCCGGGGTCGATGACGGCGGCGTCCATGGTCTGGTCGCACCAAACTAGGGAGCAGTTTTGCTGGAAGGCGGTGACGGGTACGGTGTGATATTGCAACATGGGTGGCTTGTAATTTTTCTGTAAGTGAGTAGGCTTCGCGCCAAGCGAACCCCGCAAGCATGCCATGACAGACCATGGGCATCAAAAATGCCCGCCCGGACTTTAACGACATCCTCCATTTGCGCTAGTACAGATATGTGTGCCCCAATTCGGTGCGCGCTGCTACAAAATACCTGTGCTGCAAGGCAGTGGGCAGACGCTCTATCGAAGCGGCCCACCCCCGGTTTTAAGATTTCAGGCCGTACGAAGCAGCTCTGCAGATTCGCAACCCACCTGGAGCGCTGGCGTTGGCCTGGAGTAAAAGATTTCAAACCTCCAGGAGACCTCTCTCATGTCTACCAACCCAAGCCAAACGTCGTCCGGCGCTGGCACCCAGCGCATCGGCGTGCCAAGGGAAACCTTCCCGCTGGAAAAGCGCGTGGCCACCGTGCCCGATGTGGTGGAAAAGCTCATCAAGCTGGGCTTTAGCGTGTCTGTGCAAGCCGGGGCCGGCGATGCCGCCAACTGCAGCGACGAGGCCTATCGTGCAGCGGGTGCCCAAGTGCTGCCCGATGCTGCGGCCATCTGGGCCAGCTGCGACATCATCTTCAAGGTGCGTCCGCCCACGGCCGAAGAAGTGGCGCAGATGCGCGAAGGCCAGGTGCTGATCGATTTCATCTGGCCAGCCCAGAACCCCGAGCTGATGCAGCAACTGGCCGCCAAGAAGGTGACGGTGCTGGCCATTGATTCGCTGCCGCGCACGCTCTCGCGCGCCCAGAAGATGGATGCGCTGACCTCCATGGCTGGCGTCAGCGGCTACCGTGCCGTGATCGAGGCGGCCAATGCTTTTGGCCGCTATTTCAACGGCCAGATCACGGCCGCAGGCAAGGTGCAGCCGGCCAAGGTCTTCATTGCCGGTGCCGGTGTGGCCGGCCTGTCGGCCATTGGCACGGCAGCCAGCCTGGGTGCCATCGTGCGCGCCAACGATACGCGCGCCGAGGTGGCCGATCAGGTCACTTCGCTGGGCGGCGAGTTCGTCAAGGTCGATTACGAGGAAGAAGGCTCGGGCGGCGGCGGCTACGCCAAGGTGATGAGCGAGGGCTTCCAGGCCGCGCAGCGCCAGATGTATGCGCAACAGGCCAAGGAGGTGGACATCATCATCACCACGGCCCTGATCCCCGGCAAGCCTGCACCCAAGCTGATCACGGCCGAGATGGTGCAGAGCATGAAGCCCGGCAGCGTGATCGTGGACATGGCGGCCGAACAAGGCGGCAACTGCGAGCTGACCGTGCCCGGCGAGGCCGTGGTGCGCCATGACGTGACCATTGTGGGCTACACCGACCTCGCTTCGCGCCTGGCCAAGCAGTCCTCCACCCTGTACGCCACCAACTTGCTGCGTCTGACTGAAGAGCTGTGCAAGGCCAAGGACGGCGTGGCCCTGGTGAACATGGAAGACGATGCGATCCGCGGTCTGACCGTGGTCAAGAACGGCGAGATCACCTGGCCGGCCCCGCCGCTGGCGCAGGTGGCCAAGCCGGCAGCCAAGCCTGCCGAAGCGCCCGTGGTGCAGAAAAAGAGCGGTCACGGCCATGGTGCCAGCGGCCCGCTGCCGGCCAAGACGCTGGCCATCATCTTTGCCGTGGCGGCCCTGGCCTTCTGGTTCATTGGCGCTTATGCGCCTGCGGCCTTCCTGGGCCACTTCACGGTTTTCGTGCTGGCCTGCTTCATAGGCTATATGGTGGTGTGGAACGTGACGCCTGCCCTGCACACGCCGCTGATGAGCGTGACCAATGCCATCTCCAGCATCATCGCCATTGGCGCGCTGGTGCAGATTGCACCGCCTGAAACGGCTGGCACAGGCCGACCCGACGAGCTGATCCGCTGGCTGGCGTTTGCCGCCGTGGTGCTGACGGCCGTCAACATGTTTGGCGGCTTTGCCGTCACGCGCCGCATGCTGGCCATGTTCCAGAAATAAGAACAACGAGAGAAAAAAACCATGTCCCAAAGTCTCGCAACGGTGGCCTATCTGGGTGCCGCCATTTTGTTCATTCTCAGTCTGGGTGGCTTGTCCAATCCCGAAACCTCGCGCCGCGGCAATCTGTTCGGCATGATAGGCATGGCGCTGGCCGTGCTGGCCACGGTGTTCGGTCCGCGTGTCAGCCCTGAAGGCATGGCCTGGATCGTGGGCGCATTGGTCGTCGGCGGCGGCATCGGCCTGTATGCGGCCAAGGTCGTCAAGATGACCCAGATGCCCGAGCTGGTGGCACTGATGCACAGCCTGGTGGGTCTGGCGGCCTGTCTGGTGGGCTTTGCCAGCTATGTCGATAGCTCCATCGAACTGGCCGGCGCAGAAAAAGCCATTCACGAGGTGGAAATCTATGTAGGCATCCTGATCGGCGCCGTCACCTTCTCGGGCTCGCTGATTGCCTTCGGCAAGCTCAACGGCAAGATCGGCGGCAAGCCGCTGCTGCTACCGGCACGCCATTGGCTCAATCTGGTGGCCTTGCTGGTGGTGATCTGGTTCGGCCGCGAGTTCCTGCGCGCCGAAACCGTGGCCGACGGCATGCTGCCGCTGATCGTGATGACCGCCATCGCTCTGCTGTTTGGCGTGCACATGGTGATGGCCATCGGCGGTGCCGACATGCCGGTGGTGGTGTCCATGCTCAACAGCTACTCGGGCTGGGCCGCTGCGGCCACGGGCTTCATGCTGGGCAACGATTTGCTGATCGTGACCGGCGCCCTGGTGGGCTCCTCCGGTGCCATCCTGAGCTACATCATGTGCCAGGCCATGAACCGCAACTTCATCAGCGTGATTGCCGGTGGTTTCGGTTCGGGGGCTCCGGCCAAGAAGGCTGCGGACGGCGCTGCCGCCGAGCCTCAGGGCGAAGTGACGCCCGTGAGCGCCGCCGAGACGGCCGAGATGCTGCGCGACGCCAAGAGCGTCATCATCGTGCCCGGCTACGGCATGGCGGTGGCCCAGGCCCAGCACACGGTCAATGAAATCACCAAGACCTTGCGCGACAAGGGCGTGAACGTGCGTTTTGCCATCCACCCGGTGGCGGGTCGCATGCCCGGCCACATGAACGTGTTGCTGGCCGAAGCCAAAGTGCCTTACGACATCGTGATGGAGATGGACGAGGTCAACGAGGACTTCCCTGAGGCCGATGTGGCCATGGTCATCGGTGCCAACGACATCGTGAACCCTGCGGCCCAGGACGACCCGACCAGCCCCATCGCCGGCATGCCGGTGCTGGAAGTGTGGAAGGGCAAGACCTCCATCGTGATGAAGCGCTCCATGGCCTCGGGCTATGCCGGTGTGGACAATCCGCTGTTCTACAAGGAAAACAACCGCATGCTGTTTGGCGATGCCAAGAAGATGCTTGATGAGGTGCTGGTGGCTCTGAAGAGCTGATCTGCCGGCTTGAAAGCGCCTGTGATTTGCGTCACAGGCGCTTTTTTCATGCTCTTTTAAAAAGAGCGGGTAGCGCTTTAATTGACTTCAATTCAGGCTGTTTATGCCTTGAAGTTGAGATGGGTAAAGCGCTACCTGCTTCTGTATTTAATTACCAATCCAGGGGCGAATCGCTGCTGGGAAAAGTGGGAACCGGGCATTTGCCGCTGTGGGGCGAGCCCGTGTACTGAAAGCGGTAGGCCATTTCCGTTCCATCGCGGCAGGGCAGGCCACCGTACAGCCGCGCATAGGTGGCGCGCGCACCGCTGCTGGAGCGAAAGCTTTCCTCGGCCTTGAAGACCAGTTTGCCGTCCCGTTCCTGCACCCGCAGCGTGCCGAACGAGGCGTTGTTGGGCGTCTCGTAATCGATGAGTATGTCCGGCCCCTGCATGCCCAGCTGGGAGATGATGAGGAAGTTGGCGCGCTGCTCGGCCACCAGCTGTTCCTGGCTCAGCAAGCGCATGCCGGCCACGGATTGCAGCCTGGATTTCAGGGGCAAGGCCTTGCCTTCGAGCAGCACGATGGCAGCATCGCCGCCTGGCGCATCGCGCGTGGGGCCGGCGCGCAAGACCTTGGCCAGGCGCTGGGTCAGCGCTTCCACCAGCTCCTGCGTGCTGTAGTCCGAGGCGTCGCGGGCATGGGCTGCGGGCAGCCAGGCGGCGGCACACAACAGGGCTGAAGCCAGCAAGCGTCGAAAACCGGGCATGGGCGCACTCCTGAAGAATCAAGCTGCATATCGTAGCCAGCGCCCAAGAACGCGTCATCGGTTCAAGCACTCACCATGGCCGCGGATGGAAAAGCAGACAATTCTTTATAATGAGAATAGTTTGCATTTGCATCGTGTGCAGGGCAGACATTTCCTCAGCGCCTTCCATGCCCGACCATCCATCCGCCAGCCACCCGCTAGTCCAGGCCTTGTATGCCGATCACCACGGTTGGCTGCAGGGCTGGCTGCGCAAAAAACTGGGCAATGCCTTCGACGCTGCGGATCTGGCGCAGGACACGTTTGTGCGCTTGCTGGGCTCGACTGAACTCGAGCGGGTGCAAGAGCCGCGCGCCTACCTGACAACCGTGGCGCGCAATCTGCTGATCAACCATGTGCGCCGCCGCGCCATCGAGCAAGCCTATCTCGATGCGCTGGCCCTGATGCCCGAGCCTGTGGCGCCGCCACCCGAGGTCAGGCTGATGCTGCTGGAGACCTTGGTCGAGATCGATAGGCGGCTCAGCGGCCTGCCGGTGCAGGCCAAGCAGGCCTTTCTGCTGGCGCAGCTTGAAGGGCTGGGCCAGGCCGCCATTGCGGCGGAGCTGGGCATTTCGGTATCGACGGTCAAGCGCCATCTGACCAAGGCGGCAATGTGCTGCTTTTTTGCGCAATAGCAGCGGTGACAGACATGCATTTCCCCGGCAGTGCCGACAAGGTCGAACCCGCCATTGCCCGGCAAGCGGTGCAGTGGTGGATGGAGCTGCGCTCCGGCCAAGTCAGTGCCGCGCAGCACAGCGCCTGGGAGCGCTGGCGTGCTGCCGAACCCGCGCATGAAGCGGCCTGGCAGCGCATCGAGTCCGTCGCCGGCCAGCTGGCGGCGATTCCTTCGCCTCTGGCCAAGGCGGCCTTGAGTGCTGCACCCCAATCCAGGCAGCGTCGCCGCAGCCTGCAGCTGCTGACGCTGCTGGTCGTCGGCAACGCCAGCGTGCTGCTGGCAAGCCGGTCTGCCTCGTGGCAGGCCTGGAATGCCGACCATGTGGCAGCCATAGGCGAGCGGCCCTCGTGGGTGTTGCCCGATGGCGGGCGGGTGACCCTCAACTCCGGCAGCGCCATCAATCTGCGTTTCGATGCCGAACGCCGCGTGCTGCAGCTGGTGCGCGGCGAAATCCTGGTGCAGACCGCCAAGGATGCGCTGCAGCGCCCTTTTCTGGTGGAGACCAGTGCCGGTACGGTGCGCGCATTGGGCACGCGCTTCACGGTGCGCGAGCACAGCGATGCATCGGTCGAGGTCGGCGTGCTGCAGGGAGCGGTCGAGTTGCGTGCCATCGATGCGCCGGCGCAGCTGCGCGTGCTTCAGGCCGGCGAGGCTGCGCGCTTCACGCGCACGCAGGTCGAGGCGGCAGCGCCACTGGACGTCAATGCCGGTGCCTGGGCCGACGGCATGCTGGTGGTTGCGCAGATGCGGCTGGACGACTTTCTGGCCGAGCTGGCGCGGCACCGCCGGGGCCGGCTGGGCTGCGATCCCGCCATTGCCGGCCTGCAGGTCTCGGGCGCCTATCCGCTGGCGGATACCGACCGCGTGCTGGCCGCACTGAGCTCGGCCTTGCCGGTTGAAGTCCACACCTACACGCGCTTGTGGGTCAGCGTGAAGCCGCGCCGCACTGGTGTTTGGGCGCACGGCAAAAAAATATGAGCTGATTTGCGGGGATTACTGTCAAGCAAGAGAAGGGCGCGCATGCCGCGCCGCGTTTCCTCACTTTTTGACGGCTTATCTCTTCGAAGACAACTTCATGCTTGCACATTCTTGCTACTCCATGGTTCCGTCCGCCGCTCGCCTGCGTCCGCTGGCGCTGGCCACAATGATCGTGACTGGCGCGGTCATGCCCCAGCTCTCGCTGGCCCAGACCGAGGCCGTGTCTGCATCTGCATCCGCGTCGCCGCAGCTACAGCGCTTCGAGATCCCTGCCGGCCCGCTGGAGGCCGTGCTCAACCGGCTCGGGCGCGATGCTGGCGTGCTGATCAGCTTTGAATCCAGGATCGCCCAAGGCATTGCCAGCCGTGGCGTCAGCGGCAAGCTGAGCATAGAGGGGGCACTGGCCCAGGCCTTGGAGGGCACGGGCCTGGGCGCCGTTCGCTCGGCCGGCGACGGCTATGCGCTGCGCGTGCTGCCGGTATCGGTATCGGGCGGCGGGGCGACACCTTCGTTGCCCGATGTGACGGTCACGGCAGATGCCATGCGCAGCCCGCGCACGGACGGCACGGGCCGCTACACGGCGGGGCCATCAACGATGTCCGCCGGGTTTTCTCTATCGCAGCGCGACACGCCGCAGAGCGTGACCGTGGTCACGCGCCAGCAAATGGACGACCAGGGCAGCACCAGCGTGGCCGATGTGATGAGTCAGAGCGCGGGCATCACCGTGCAGAACTACGACAGCGACCGCTGGAGCTTCAGCGCGCGTGGCTTCTCCATCACCAACTTCCAGTACGACGGGGTTTCCAAGGACTATGACGGCGTCTATGACTGGGGCGCGACCAACGGCGACCTGACTATTTACGACCGCGTCGAGATACTCAAGGGCGCGACCGGCCTGATGAGCGGTACGGGTGACCCCTCGGCAACCGTGAACTTTGTGCGCAAGCGCCCCACCGAGACCTTTGCCGGATCGCTCTCGGGCACCGTGGGCTCGTGGAACAAAGGCCGTGGCGAAATCGATGTCTCCGGCCCGCTCAACCAAAGTGGCAGCGTGCGCGGCCGCTTCGTGGGCGCCTACCAGGATCAGGAGTCGTTCCAGGACCGCTATCGTCAGAAGAAAAGCGTGGCCTATGGCGTGATCGAAGCCGACCTCACGCGCGATACCTTGCTGACCCTGGGTCTGGATGCACAGAAAACCGACCCGCGCGGCGCGACCTGGACCGGCTTTCCGATTTTCAACAGCGACGGCAGCCGTACCGACTTCAGCCGTTCCTTCAATCCGGCGACCAGCTGGAGCCGGCGCGAGACCCAGACGCGCAATCTGTTTGCCACGCTGGAGCAGCGCCTGGCAGGCGACTGGCGCTTCAAGCTTGATGTGAACCATCAAAAGAGCCGGCACCGCTCGCTGCTGGGCTCGGCCAGCGGCGGCAATCCCGATCCGGTGACGGGCGAAGGCATGTACCTGTTCTCCGGCGATTTCCGTGGCGACCGTACGCAGAACACCGTCAACGCCAGCCTCAACGGCAGCTATATGCTGGGCGGGCGCAAGCACGAGCTGATGCTGGGCACGATGTGGTCGGATACCCGCACCGACGGCCCCTGGTCCGAGTCGCTTTACCCCATGCTCAGCGGCAGCATCTTCAACTGGAATGGCGAGTTCGCGCAGCCGGCTTATCCCCCGATTGCCTCTTACGAAGATAAGCGTCGTCAAAGCGGCTTCTACGCTGCGACGCGGCTGCGCCCTACCGATACGCTATCGGTGATTCTGGGCGCACGCGTGAGCCGCGTGGTGGCTAACGACCAGCGGGTCTACAACGATGGCATCACGCCCGCGCTGACCAGCGATATGCGCGAGACCGGCGTGGTCACGCCCTATGCCGGCGTGGTCTACGACCTCAACGAGACCTACTCGGTATACGGCAGCTACACCAGCATCTTCTCGCCGCAGTCGGCCAAGGATGTGAACCGACAGTTTCTGCCCGCCGTCGAAGGCCGCAGCCTGGAACTGGGCGTCAAGGGCGAGTACCTGGACGGGCGGCTCAACGCCAGCCTGGCTGCTTTCCAGATCCAGCAGGACAATGTGGCGGAGTATGTGGACTTCGTTGACGGCGCCTCCGTCTATCGCGCTGTCAAAGGCGTGAGCAGCAAGGGCATAGAAGCCGAGCTCAACGGCGAGATTGCCTCTGGCTGGAATCTGCAGGCCGGCTATGCCTACAACCATGTACGCGATGCCAAGGGCGAGCGCGTCTTCGGCGCAACGCTGATGGCCAGCCAGCCCGAGCATGTGCTGCGCCTGTCCACCAGCTACCGCCTGCCCGGTGCCTGGCAGGCCCTGACCATAGGCGGCGGCGTGAGCTGGCAGAGCGCGTTTTACGGCAAGGTCTGGCATCCGGTGGCCCAGGACTATGCGCAGATCAAGCAGAAAGGCTATGCGCTGGTCGGCCTGATGGCACGCTACCAAATCAACAAGTCGCTGTCGGCCACGCTCAATGTGCACAACCTGTTTGACCAGAAGTACTACTCGGGTCTGGGCTTGTTCGAGACCGGCTTTTACGGCGCACCGCGCAATGCGACGCTGACCATGCGCTACCAGTTCTGAGGCCCTGTTGTGCCGGCTCCCGTGGCACGGCATGCATGCCACGGGCCAGGTGCAGGCTCAAAGCGTGAAGTCGTAACCCACGGTGATGGGCGCATGGTCGGAGAACTTCACATCCTTGTAGATGTGCTCGGTGCGGGCCAGGGCGGCGGTGGCTGGCGTGGCCAGGTGGTAATCCAGACGCCAGCCCACGTTGTTTGCATAGGCCTGGCCCCGGTTGCTCCACCATGTGTAGCAGGCATCCGTGGTGTCGGGCTGCAGCAGACGATAAACGTCCATCAGGCCGCCCGTTGTTTCAGTCTTGTGCAACAAATTTGTCATCCAGGCGCGTTCTTCGGGCGTGAAGCCGCTGTTTTTCTGGTTGCCGCGCCAGTTCTTCAGATCGATTTGCTGATGGGCGATGTTGATGTCGCCGCATAAAATGAACTCGCGCTCGCCCTTCATCTGCATCAAATGCTGGTGCATTTCGGCCAGAAAGCGGAATTTGGCGGCTTGGCGCAGCTCGCCCGAGCTGCCGCTGGGAAAGTAGGAGCTGATGATGGACAGCTTGCGCGATGGCGTGTCAAAGCGCGTTTCCACATAGCGGCCCTCGGCGTCGAACTCGTGGGAGCCAAAGCCGATGACCACGTCCGAAGGCTCGTGGCGCGAGTAGACGCCGACGCCGGAATACCCTTTTTTCTCGGCAAAGTGAAAATGCCCTTGCATCTCGGCTAACACCTCAAAGCGGCCGGCCATATCGGGTGCCTGGGCCTTGATTTCCTGCACGCAAATACAATCCGGCGCAGTGGCTGCAATCCAGGCTTCCACGCCTTTGGTTGTGGCAGAGCGGATGCCATTGAGGTTGAGGCTGGTTAATTTGAACAAGGATGAATCCATGGTGGTGAGTGAGAAGTCAATGGACGGTGCTGACCGTCTGGCGCAGGAATTTGTGCAGTTTGCCGTTGATTCTGGCGTGCTGCGTTTTGGCGAATTCAAGACCAAGGCCGGGCGCCTGAGCCCGTACTTCTTCAACGCTGGCCTGTTTGACGATGGCGCCAAAATGGCTCGCCTAGCCGAATTCTATGCAAAAGCCATTTTGGCCAGCGGCATGGAGTTTGACATGGTGTTCGGCCCGGCCTACAAGGGCATTCCGCTGGCCGCCACCGTGGCCGTGGAGCTGGCCCGCAACGGCAAAAACGTGCCTTTTGCCTACAACCGCAAGGAAGCCAAGGACCATGGCGAAGGCGGTACCCTGGTGGGCGCACCGCTCAAGGGCCGCGTGCTCATCATCGACGATGTGATGTCGGCCGGCACGGCGGCACGCGAGTCGATTGCCATCATCAAGGCCGCAGGTGCCGAGCCCTATGCGGTGGCGATTGCACTGGACCGCCAGGAAATGGCGACCGAAAACGGTCAGGATGTGCCGCATAGCGCCGTGCAATATGTGCGCAATCAACTGGGCATGAAGGTCAGCACTATTGCCAAACTGGCCGATTTGTTGCTTTATCTTGAAAACCAGGGTGGTGACGCAGGCAGCGCCCACCATGAACGCGTGCTGGCCTACCGCCAGCGTTACGGTGTGAACGACAAGGGATAAGCTCTTCATGAAGCAGGCGTTGCGTGCGAAGCTGGGTTGGTGTTTGGCAGGCATGGTGTGGGCCGGGAATGCGCTGGCCCAAACGGCGCCTGCCGGCAACGGCACCATCTACGCCTGCACGGACGCCAAGGGCCGGCGCATCACCGCCGACCGCCCGATTGCTGACTGTGTGGACCGCGATCAGCGCGTGCTGGGCGCCACCGGCGTGGAATTGCGCCGCGTGGGCCCTACGCTGACCGACCAGGAGCGTGCTGCGCAGGAAGCGAAGAATCGCCAGCAGGAGGCTGAGCAGCAGCGCCTGCGGGAAGAGCGCTCACGCGAGCGCGCCATGCTGCTGCGCTATCCCAACCAGGCCGCGCACGACGCAGCACGGGCCCAGGCGATTGCCCAGGTCACCAGTCAGATGGAATTGGGGCAGCAGCGGCAAGCCGAGCTCAAGGAGCGGCGCAAGAAAATCGATACCGAGATGGAGTTCTATCAGCAGAACCCCAAGAAAGCTCCGGCCAGCCTGCGCCGCCAGCTGAGCGAAAACAACGAGCTGCAGCTCGAACAGCAGCGCTTTCAGCAGCAGCAGGAGCAGGAGCAACAACGCATACATCAGCGTTTTGATGTGGAGCTGGTTCAGCTGCGCAAGCTCTGGGCCGGGTCCTAGAGCGTAAACACCTTCGTTCCTAATCGAGCTTGCCGTGCATCTTGATCAGCCGCGCAATCAGCAGGGCGGCCACCCAGGCCATACCGCCGATCAACAGCGGCAGCTGTAGCAGCAAGCTGCCCTGAGCCAGGATCATGAGCGCATCGGCCTGCCACAGGCTGGCATAGCCCTTGAACACCCCGTACGCCAGCCACAGCAGCAGCCCCGTGCAGCTGAGGCCGGCAATCGTGCGTACATTGCGCCCGTCCTTGCTGGCGGCAGGAATGCGCCGCGCCTGGCGCAGCACCAGGCCTGCAGCTATCAAAACCAGGAGCACGCAGGCGGCAAGCGACAGCGGCAGCCAAAGGGACAGGGGAAGCAAGGGCATGGCGCTGCACTTTAGAGCAAACGGGGCGCGGGAAAAAAATAACCCACCGAAGTGGGTTTGATTATGCAGGCCCCCTAGGCTCTGCTACGCAGGTTTCCAGATGGCCTGGCCTTGCGCCGCACCGGGTACGGCCTGTATGCCCAGCACGACGGCATGGCGGGTCAGCAGCTCGTCAAACAACTGCAGGCTCTCGCTGTTGGCGGGGCTTTCCTGGTACTCGGCGACCACCTGCTCGGTGGTGAAGGAATGGGGGCCGAAGCGCTGCACGATGTTGCGCAGCTTGTCGAGGTTGGGCGTGAACTCGGTGTGCATGGCGACTCCTTCACAGCATTCAAAACAGCATGTGAGCAGTGTAGTCCGCAGCTCCAGCGCAGCAAGAGGGAAGCCCTGGCCTCAACTGCTATTTGAGTGCCAGCAAGGTACGGATCACATCGCTGCGGGTGATCACGCCCACCAGCACCGCACCGCGCAGCACGGCGATGAACTGCACGCTGTGCGAGGCCAGTTCCTGCAGCAGATCGCCCATGGGCGTGGATTCCTGCACACACATCTCGGGCTCGCGCATCAGGCTTTCGGCCACCGGCTCCAGGTGGGGGCGTTGAGGGCGTATGCGCCGCCACAGCGATTGCTTTTGCTGGCTGCGGTGGCCTTCCCAGAGCCAGTCGAACAGGTCGGCGCGCAGCACTCTGCCTATGAGTTCGCCCTGGGCGTTGACCACGGGCAGGCTTTTGATCAGATGGGTGTGAAACAGATCGGCCACCTCTTCCAGCGCGGTCTCGCGCTGCACGCTCAGCAACTGGGTCGACATGACCTGGCCGCAGCTGATGGAGGCAAAGCGGCGCTTGATGGCCTGCTCTTCGGCGGCGGCCAGCAGCTCGCCCAGATCGTCGGGCCCCAGGTTGTAGGTCTGGTCAAAACGTTCCAGCAACTGCTGCAGGTCTTCGCTGCTTAGCGCCAGCGAAGAGCGGGTCTGCCGCTCGGGAGCCGGTGCCGGGACATGGGCGGGGTGCAGATAGGCGCGGCCGCAGGCCCGGTGGTAGAGCACGCCCACGGCCACCAAGGCGCCCGAGAGCACGGCCATGGGAATCAGCAGATGCCAGCCCAGAGGCAGCATCTGGGCCGAGGCCAGCACCGTCAGCAAGGCCACGGCGCCGCCGGGCGGGTGCAGGGCGCGGCAGGCCAGCATCAGGGCAATAGCGCCGGACACGGCCAGTGCCGCCAGCGCGGTTTGCGACAGCTGGGGAAAGGCCCACAGCAGCAGCAGCGTGTACAGCGCCGACACCGTGTTGCCCATCACGCAGTTCCAGGGCTGGGCCAGCGGGCTGCTGGGCACGGCAAACACCAGCACCGCCGTGGCACCCAGCGGGGCGAACAGAAACAGCGTGTGCGGGAAAAAGTGATCCACCAGCCCCACCAGCAGACCGGCCAGCGCCAGGCCCAGACCTGCGCCAATGCCGGCCCGCAGCAGATCCCGCCAGGAAGGACGGGTGGTCACGGGGCCCAGGCGTTGCCACAGTGTGCGTTCAGCAGTCATGATGAGTTAATGGATTTGATAGCGTCTGGCGTAGTTCCTGTAAGGGGTACAGCCAGTTTTTGATGTTTTTACCCGGCCGCGCGGGTGACGGCGCGGCCGGGCTTGAGTGCAGGCCGGCTTCAGACCTGCGCGGCCACGGCGCCTGCGCTCAGCACTTGCTCCAGCGGCTTGCGGGGCGAAGCGATTTCGCGCTCGCGCAAATCCTCGGGCAGGGTGGAGGCATCGGCACGGCGGCCCACGGCGATCACCACTTCGGGCACCAGATGTTCGGGCAGGCCCAGCACGGCGCCGGCTTCATCGGCCGAGAAACCGCCCATGGCGTGCGTGGCCAGGCCCATGGCATGGGCTTCCAGTGCCAGATAGCCCCAGGCGCAGCCCGCGTCAAAGCTGTGCTTGGCGGCCGAGGCCTGCTTGTCCGACAGCAGCACGATCAGGGCGCCGGCATTCAGGCACCAGCGACGGTTGAATTCGTTGGGGATGTTGGAGAAAGCCTCCCAGTGCGCATCACCGCGCAGCGCATAGGCAAAGTGCCAGGGCTGCTTGTTGCTGGCCGAGGGCGCCCAGCGGGCGGCATCCACCAATTGTTCGAGCTGGGCGGTGGTCAGGGCTTCGGGCACAAAGGCGCGGGGCGACATGCGCTCCAGAAACTGGGGCTGGATCGGTGTGGTGGTTTGGCGGGAGAGGGTCATCGACAGGTCCAAAAACAAAACAGCCCGGCTTCATATGGAAGCCGGGCCGATACCTTAGCGCAAGCCCCGGTTTCTTGCCCGGGGCCACCGCTGTCAGGGTTTTGTCTTGTCTTGCTGGCTCATCACGCGCATATGGCGCTCCATACGGATCAGCACCAGCACCATGATCACCATGACCAGGCAGGCAATCAGCATGGTGGTGAAGGCGGTCTCCACGCTGCTGAACTGCCATTTTTCCTGGTCGGGGTTCTCGCCCTTGAGCACCTGGGCCGTGCGGTCGAAGGCCAGCGTGTAGTTGATCAGCAGCGTGTTCACGATCTGCTGTGTCGGTTGCTGCTGCAGCTTGGCCGCCAGGCTCTCGTTGCCCAGCACCTGCTGCAGTGCGGCGGGCAGGCCTTTGACATAGGCCTCGTAGGCTCCGCTGCCGTGCTCCATCTCGGCCGCCGAGGCGCGGTCATTGATCTCGGTCATCAGATTCACGGGCTCGCTGAGCATCAGCTCCGAATCGGCTTCGGCGGCCGCTGCAACTGCTGCATCGGCAGCGGCGGCAGCAGCTCTGGCTATCGTCAGGTCTTCGCGCGTCAGCGCAATGCGGTGGGCCGAGATTTCGGCATCGACGGCGGCGGCCGCAGCGTCGGCGGCGTCGGAGTCGCAGCAGGCGTTCTCGCGGGCCTCGCGCAGCTTGATCTGGCGGTTCACTTCGGCAGGCGAGGGCAGGACATCACCTTGCAGCAGCGGGTGCAGCGGAGTCAGGCCCTGGCTGCTGTTTTCCTGTTCCACGCGCTTGCGTTCGGTGGGGTTCTTGTAGACAAAGCCGCGCAGCAGGCCGTCGGCCTTCTGAAAGCTGGGGCGCAGCGCGGGGTCGGCCAGGCGCTTTTCCACGGGTAGCGTATTGCCCAAGCTGCTCAGGTCGCGCTCGGTCTCGTCCACCATGTACTTGAGGTCATAGGGGGCGTCCTTCCAGTCCAGCGCCGTGGAGGCAGAGGCCGCTACCGCCTGCGGCTTCTTGGGCTGGTAGTGATCCCAGAGCCACAGGCCCATGCCCAGCAGCACAAACACCGAGAACACCAGCAGGACTACGCGCACGATTTGCACGAGCACGTCCTCGATACGGCTAAATAGATTCAACATAGGCAAAAATTCCTCAGAACGTCTTGTCGTTAAAGCGCTTTCTGCTATTGATTTGAAAGCGTTCCATGGGGCGAAATTCTAGAAAATGAAAGTGAATGTCGCAGTCTTTTACACCTGCCTCCCGGCTGGGTGGGCGCTTGCTTTGCCAGCGGGCGCTGTGCCGCATGGGGCGCTGCTATTTGAGGCAGAATTTGCCCCTGTATCGCGCTGCGGTATTGCCGCCGCCATGCTTTGCACCCACGATTCGTGGCGATATAGCGTATTCGTTTTAATAGGGTTTTCACGGATCGGCGCAAACCATGACCAAAACATCGCTCGACAAATCGAAGATCAAGTTTTTGCTGTTGGAAGGCATTCATCCTTCCGCCTTGAAAGTGCTGCACGACGCGGGCTACACCAATGTGGAAGCCTTGACCGGTGCGCTGGAGGGCGAGGAGCTGAAGGCCAAGATTGCCGATGCCCATTTTGTGGGCATACGCTCGCGCACCCAGCTGACCGAAGAGGTGTTTGCCTCCGCGCACAAGCTGGTGGCTGTGGGCTGCTTTTGCATAGGCACCAACCAGGTCAACCTGAATGCGGCGCGCGAGCGCGGCGTGGTGGTGTTCAATGCGCCTTACTCCAACACGCGCTCGGTGGCCGAGCTGGTGCTGGCCGAAGCCATACTGCTGCTGCGCGGCATTCCCGAAAAGAACGCCGTGGCCCACCGTGGCGGTTGGAAGAAAAGCGCTGACAACTCCTTCGAGATCCGTGGCAAGACCCTGGGCATCGTGGGCTACGGCTCCATCGGCACCCAGCTCTCGGTGCTGGCCGAAGGCCTGGGCATGCGCGTCATCTTCCACGACGTGGTGACCAAGCTGCCGTTGGGCAATAGCAGCCAGGCCGCTTCGCTCAAGGATCTGCTCTCGCGCAGCGACATCGTCACCCTGCACGTGCCCGAGCTGGCTTCGACCAACGGCATGTTGGGCGCGGCCGAGATTGCCGCCATGAAGCCGGGCAGCATTCTGATCAATGCCTCGCGCGGCACCGTGGTCGATATCGAGGCCCTGGCCGAGTCCCTGAAAAGCGGCAAGCTGCTGGGCGCGGCCATCGACGTGTTCCCGGTCGAGCCCAAGAGCAACAAGGACGAGTTCCTGTCGCCGTTGCGCGGCATGGACAACGTCATCCTCACCCCCCATATCGGCGGCTCCACCATGGAGGCACAGGCCAATATCGGCCTGGAAGTGGCGGAAAAGCTGGTCAAGTACAGCGACAACGGCACGACCACCTCGGCTGTGAACTTCCCCGAAGTGGCCCTGCCCGAGCACCCCGGCCAGAACCGTATCCTGCACGTGCATGAGAACCGCCCCGGCATTCTCTCGGCCATCAACCAGGTGTTTGCCGACAACGGCATCAACATCGCCGGCCAGTACCTGCGCACCGACGAGAAGGTGGGCTATGTGGTGATCGACATCGATGTGGATTCCTCGGCGCTGGCGGTGCAAAAGCTGTCGCAGATCGCCGGCACCATCCGCTGCCGCGTGCTGTTCTGAACGGCTTGCGCTGCTCTCAAAAAAGGAAGCTTGGGCTTCCTTTTTTCATAGCGGCTTGCGCTTTCCCATCAAAGGCTTGACGCTCAAAAGATGTCTGTTTTGGCGTCGAGTTGGCTTGAAAAACAAGCCATTGGGCGTTAGAAGCATCAGACGGAGCTGTGCCTGAGCGAAGATGGGTTGTGCCGCAGCAGACCTCGCTGTCTGCTGCGGCCTTTGTTTTCATGAAAAATTCGATCTCTATGCGTGAATTTACCCTGCGCGGCGTCATTCTGGGCGCGTTGATCACCCTGGCGTTTACTGCTGCCAATGTGTACCTGGGTCTCAAGGTGGGGCTGACCTTTGCCTCCGCCATTCCTGCGGCGGTGATCTCCATGGCGCTGCTCTACCGTTTCAAGGACTCCAATATTCTGGAGAACAACCTGGTGCAGACCCAGGCCTCGGCAGCCGGCACTTTGTCGTCGGTGATCTTTGTTCTGCCCTCACTGCTCATGCTGGGCCTGTGGACGGGCTTTCCCTTCTGGCAGACGGCCTTGATCTGTGCTGCCGGCGGCACGCTGGGCGTGCTCTACACCATACCGCTGCGCCGGGTGATGGTGGTGCAGTCCGATCTGCCCTATCCCGAAGGGGTGGCCGCTGCCGAGGTGCTGCGCGTGGGCGATGCGCAGCGCCACAAGGGTGAAGACGCGGCGGCAGGCGATGCTCCGCGCTCCTCGGGTCTGCGCGAGCTGGGCTGGGGCACGGGCCTGGCGGCCCTGTTCGGTTTTCTGAGCGGCGGTCTGCGCCTGCTGGGCGATGCCTTCAATTTCTGGATTCCCGCCGGCAGCGTGGCTTTTCGCGTGGCGGCGGGCTTCTCGCCCGCACTGCTGGCCGCCGGCTATCTGATGGGGGCTGCGGCCGGGATTGCCGTGCTGGTGGGGCTGGTGCTGTGCTGGGGCCTGGTCGTGCCCTGGCTGACGGCGCAGGCAACGCCTGGCGCAGGCCAGGCGGTCAGCGAACTGGCCAGCCAGCTCTGGAGTGCCAAGGCCCGCTTTCTGGGCGCAGGCGTGATCGGTATCTCGGCGCTGTGGACGGTGGGCACGCTGGCCGGTCCCATCATCCAGGCCATTCGCAAGCAGCCCGCGCGCGGCGCCAAGGGCGCGCAGCCCGAGGGCGGTGAGACCGACCGGGACATGCCGCGCAGCTGGATGCTGGTCATAGGCCTGGCGGCGCTGGCCGTGCTGTACTTTGTGGTCAGCCACTTTCTGCAGGAACATATGCCCGAGCTGGGCGGCCAGCCGCGTTTCTGGCTCAGCCTGCTTTGCGTGCTGTTTGCCGCCGTGTTCGGCTTTCTGGTCGCTGCGGCCTGCGGCTATATGGCGGGCCTGGTGGGCTCTTCGGCCAGCCCCATCTCCGGCATCGGCATCATTGCCACCATCTTGATGGCCAGTACCTTGCTGGGCCTGCATGTGCTGGTGCCCGCGTTCGCCAGCTTTGTCTCGGGTCAGCTGGGCGTGGCCCTGGTGCTGTTCATGGTCTCGGTGGTGCTGGCCATGGCCTCTATCTCCAATGACAACCTGCAAGACCTCAAGACCGGCTATCTGGTCGGTGCCACACCCTGGCGCCAGCAGGTCGTGCTCATCATCGGCTGCCTGGTCGGAGCGCTGGTGATTCCGCCGGTGCTGGATCTGCTCTACAACGCCTACGGTTTTGCCGGCAGCTTGCCGCGCGCCGGCATGGATCCCAATCAGGCCCTGGCAGCACCCCAGGCCACGCTGATGCTCAAGATTGCCTCCGGCATTTTCGAAGGCTCGCTGGACTGGGCCATGCTGGGCCTGGGCGTGCTGGTGGGGCTGGTCGTCATCGTGGCCGATGTGAGCCTGCGCAAAAGCGGCAAGGGCGCGCTGCCGCCCCTGGCCGTGGGCCTGGGCATTTACCTGCCGCCCACCATAGGGCTGACGCTGACCATTGGCGCGCTGCTGGGCTTTTTCATTCAGCGGGCCATCAAGGCCCATGGTCAGCGTGCCGGTAAGGCCTGGGCGGCCGCCGCCGAAGAACGCGGCCTGCTGCTGGCCTCCGGGCTGATCGTGGGCGAAAGCCTGATGGGCATCGTGATTGCCGCGCTGATCGGCTTCAGCGGCAAGGACGCACCGCTGGCGCTGGTGGGTGAGCATTTCGCTCCGGCCATGTGGCTGGGCCTGGCGTTTTTTGCGGGCTTGTGCAGCTTCTTCTATCGTCGGGTGTTGCGCAAATGAAGAGCGGTCTGTTCCAGGGCGGGCCTGAGGTGCCGCCGTTTCGCCAGGGCAATTTCAGCTTTGCCCATGAATGGCTGGAGCAGGTAGGCACGCTGGACGCGCTGCTGGCGCGCTTGGATGCCTTGCGCGGCGCAGACGACGCTCACCGCTATCTGTGCACGCTGGACGATATCGGCCAGTGCAGCTACACCTGCGGCCACGCCGGGCAAGATGACCGCCTGTACCTTGACACCCCCGAGGATGAGGACTGGGATGACGCGGCGCAGATGCAAGCCGGAGCGCTGGCCATGCTGCAGCACCGCGTGCGCCAGCTGGCCCAGCCCGGGCTGGTGCAATCCTGGGGCCAGGTCTGCGGCAGCCTGGCCGTGGCCTGCGATGACGTGGATGCCTTGCTGGCCGCCAACTGCGAGCCCGACAGGCTGCTGGACGAGGTGATCTATGTGCAGCGCGTACCTGCCGCTCTGCTGCCCGGCGATGATGCGCTGATTGCCGCCGCCCCCAACGGCTACTTCAGCGCGGACTGGGACACGTTCCAGAACCACGCCATCATTTGCCATCTGGCCGCGCACTACGGCTATCGCTTCTTTGCCATGGGGGCAGCCTGGATGGGCTTTGAGCGCGGCACGCCGCCGGATGTCGCTCTGGCCGAGCGGCTGGTACAGGATTTGCGCGAACTCTACGGCAAGGGGCGCAACGAGGTGCAGGGCCATGCGGCCTGGGCGCAGCTGGCGTCTTTGCTGTCATCGCGGCGCACGTTGGTGCTGGGCTATGCGGAGAACCTGGCCGAGAGCCTGGAGCTGGAGCAGGACGCCGAGTGAACTCCGCTATCGATAGCTGAAAGCGCTTGATTCATCAGCGTTCAAGCCGGAAAACATGCGCAAAGATCGCCTGCCGGGTCGGCCAGGACATGGCCGGTTTTAGCGCTGATGGTTTTATAGTGTGCTGGCTTCCCCTTGCGGCAGGTATGCCGTTTTTTGCAACTGAAGGAGAAACCAATGGCAGGTCATTTCGAGTTGAGCAAGAGCAGTGACGGGCAGTTCCGGTTTGTGCTGAAAGCCGGCAATGGCGAGACTATTCTCTCCAGCGAGCTGTACAAGACCCGCGCGGCGGCGGAAAACGGTATCGCTTCGGTGCAGACCAACAGCCCGCTGGCCGAGCGCTACGAGAAAAAGACCGCCAGCAACGGCAAGGAGCATTTCAACCTCAAGGCTGCCAACCATCAGGTCATCGGCACAAGCCAGCTCTATGCCTCGGCCGCCTCGCGCGATGTGGGCATCGAATCGGTGCAGAAAAACGGCGCGACGAAGACCGTCAAGGATTTGATAGACGCTTGAATTTCATAGCGATAAGCGATTGCTGCATAAGCATTAGAGGCCTGTCAGGCCTCTTTTTTATGACCGGCCACAAACTGCTCTATAGCCGTCCAGAAGCCTGCCGCGCGGAAGATGGTGGAGTGATTGGCCTGCGCAAAGGCTTGCACCTGCACTGCCTTGCCCTTCAGCTGTTGCAGCAAGGCGTCGGTACGCGCGGGTTCCACCACCTGATCGCGCCCGGCGCGCAGCACCAGAATCGGGCCTTGGTAATTGCGAAGATGCGCAGCGGAGTCAAACGGATCGCGCAGCAGCAGCTCCACCGGCAGCCAGTCATACATGCTGCGCACCGTGTTCAACATGCTGTCGAACGGCGTAACCAGTATCAGTTGGTCGGGCTGGCGCAGATCGGCCACGGCCGCTGCCACGCCCGTGCCCAGGCTGCGACCTATGACGGTGATGGGCTGCTGCGGGTGCAGCCGCCTGACCTCGTCAAATAGGGCCGCGGCATCCAGTTCCATCAGCTCCTGCGTGGGCTGGCCCTCGCTGGCCCCATAGCCCCGGTAGGCCAGCATATAGATATCGCTGTGCGGCAGGCTTTTTGCCAGCTGCTCCCGCCGGTGCGCAATATTCTCGGCATTGCCGCCAAAGTAAATCACCGCGTTGCGGGCCTTGCCATCGGCCGGATGCAACTGCCAGCCGCGTAGCAACACATCGCCACGCTGCAGCGAGAAGTTGGTGCTCTCCGCCGCCACCCGTGTGCCGCCGCCCAGAAAAATCATGCTGCGCTGCTGCGCAAACATATAGCTGCAGATACAGATATAAACCGCCACGCACAGGGCGAGCAGCCAGAGCAGGGGCTTGAGCAGCTTGGAGAACATGGGAGCGCAAAAATGTGGGGTTTGCGCCGGATTGTGCGCAGATTTGTGTGAGTTTGGTGTGCGCTTTACCTCGGCTTTATGTAAGCGGCGGTTTGGGGAATTGATTGCGGGTGGTGTAGGTGGTGCGTGCGCTTGGGGCTTGTTTGGTCTGTATTGATGACATCTGTCTGCTTTGCGTGCAGAGGGCGGGTCCCGGCCCGCCATGCCGACCTACTTTCTGCTGCCAGAAAGTAGGCAAAGAGCCGTGCCCCTACTGCCCACGACCCCTTCGCTGCGCTGCGGGGCAACCTGCGCCGTCAACCTCTTGTGGCTGTGCGGCCCAACTCGCTGCGCGTGCTTTGCACGCTTCGCTCAGACAAACGGCCGCAAATTTGAAGACGATGCAGTTGCACTCTGCGGTGCAACTGCCAGCCCCAAGAGGCCGCCGTCGCAGGCGTGGGCACAAGGGGCGAAAACCGGGGGCGGGATAGCTTCTTTGTGAATTTGATAGCTGCTACCGTAATTGGAATAAGCACCAGAGGCCAATTTCGTCATAAATCTCGCAGGCCGTCCGCTTCCAGCCCTTTTGGCTGCGCCTGCGGCACGCGGTTCCGGCTGTGGGCAACGCTGCCGAAGGACAGCGTTGCATCGTGCTCTGACTTGCCGCCATCTGTTTGAGCGGAGCGGCCATGCCGCGTAGCGAGTTGGGCGGCACCGCAGGCTGGATTGCGTGACGTAGGTTTGCCCGTAGCGAAGCGCAGGGACGCAGACAGCAGGGGGCGCATTCTTTGGGTTACGTTTCTTGTGCGAGCAAGAAAGGTAACTCGCCTGCCGGGGCGAGACCCGGCCTATGTAGCAAAAGAGTAAAAATATTTTTTGAGGTGAGCTATTTCTAATAGTTTTTAGAAGGTGAACCTGTAGCCGAGCAGACGCTTCTCAAGTTTCACGTCCCCGGCAAAAAATACCCCGACTTATGCTGATTCCGAGAACTGCTAACGCACAGCTTCAGCCGCGCTTCCATGTACTGCCGCACTTCCGAACGGTCACACATCTGCGCCAGGTCTTCCCAGTACAGCAAGCTGGTGAATGAGGACTTCGCAGGCTCTGCCGTATCACCCTCGCTCACTTCTGTGGCGCGCGCAGGGGTGGGGACAAAGATGGGCCCATTCACCGGGGCGTATTGCTGCACCGGTCGGCCCGCCGCTTCTTCCTTGCGTCTGGAGGTCAGCAGAAAGTAATGCTGCGTCGCTTGAGCCAGATGCGGCTTTTTCTCGGTGTCGAAGACCTTGTCCAGTCGCTCCATGCCCTTGGCCACATCGGCGGCGTAGGTCCAGTTGGTCAGGTACTTGGTTTCGATGAACAGAAAGACCTGACGGGCGGGATCGGAGATGAGTACGTCGGACAGCTTGCTGCGCAGGCGCTCGTGACACAGATAGGCGTGGGTGTCGAACGAGACGTTGGGGCTTTGCAGGCCCAGGTCTTCGCGGCCAGAGACTTCCTGGATGTAGCGGTTGAACTGGACGATGCGCTTGGCATAGCCGGCCGTGAATTCATTGAAAAAGTAGCCGGCAAAGAACTTGGTGCAGAGATTGCGCTCTTTTTCGGATTCGATGAGTGAGGCGTTCGCGAAGATCACTGAAATTTTCCTGAGCAGGAGGTGCAGGGGCTCGTCCGTGCGGCTGGCCGGAGCAACAAAGCCGCAGGCGGTGCTGCCTGCGGCTTTGTGGGGACTCGCCTGTGTGGCGAGTGGGTGCGTTGGCGCCTTAGGCCAGCTTGGCCTTGAGCAACTCGTTCACCTGCCCCGGGTTGGCCTTGCCCTTGGAAGCCTTCATCACCTGGCCGACCAGGGCGTTGAAGGCCTTGTCCTTGCCGGCGCGGTATTGCTCCACATTGCCGGGGTTGGCGGCGATCACCTCGTCGATGATGGCTTCCAGCGCGCCGCTGTCGTTCATCTGCTTGAGGCCCTTGGCTTCGATGACGGCATCCACCGACGCGGCTGCCGCTGCGACTTCCGTGTTCTGGCCTTCGCCGTTCCATAGAGCTTCGAACACAGTACGGGCCGCGTTGTTGCTGATGGTGCCGTCGGAGATGCGGGCAATCATGGCGCCCAACTGGGCGCTGGTGACCTTGACCGCGTCCATGCCGATTTCTTCGGTGTTCAGACGGCGCGAGATTTCGCCCATGATCCAGTTGCTGGCCAGCTTGGGCTGGTTGCAGGCCTTGGCGGCGTCTTCAAAGTAGGCGGCCATGGCCTGGCTCTGGGTCAGGGTGGTGGCGTCGTACTCGGGCAGGCCGTAGCTTTCCACAAAGCGGGCGGCCATGGCGCGGGGCAGTTCGGGCATTTCGGCCTTGACGCGCTCCACCCATTCGGGGGCAACGACCAGCGGGGGCAGGTCGGGATCGGGGAAGTAGCGGTAGTCGGCCGCGTCTTCCTTGGTGCGCATGGCGCGGGTCTCGCCCGTGTCGGGGTTGAACAGCACGGTGGCCTGCTGAATCTTGTGGCCGTCTTCGATCTGCTCGATCTGCCAGAGGATTTCGTAATCGATGGCGATCTGCATATTCCTGAACGAGTTCAGGTTCTTGATCTCGCGGCGCGTGCCCAGGGGCTGGCCGGGCTTGCGCACCGAGACGTTGGCATCGCAGCGGAAGCTGCCTTCCTGCATGTTGCCGTCGCAGATGCCGATCCAGGTGACGATCTTGTGCAGTTCCTTGGCATAGGCCACGGCTTCGGCGGTACTGCGGATATCGGGTTCGGTCACGATTTCCAGCAGCGGCGTACCGGCGCGGTTCAAATCGATGCCGGATTGGCCGATGAACTCGTCGTGCACGGACTTGCCGGCGTCTTCTTCCAGGTGGGCGCGCACCAGGCGCACGGTCTTCAAGACGTTGTTCTTGCCTTCTTCCAGATAGAAGCTGACTTCACCGCCTTGCACCACGGGAATCTCGAACTGGGAGATCTGGTAGCCCTTGGGCAGGTCGGGGTAGAAGTAGTTCTTGCGCGCAAAAATGCTGCGCGGCGCAATTGTGGAGCCCAGAGACAGTCCCAATTTGATAGCGCATTCCACCGCTTTCTTGTTCATGACCGGCAGGGTGCCGGGCAGGGCCAGATCGACGGGGCAGGCCTGGGTGTTGGGCTCGGCACCGAAGGCGGTGCTGGCGCGGCTGAAGATTTTGCTGTTGGTGGCCAGCTGGGTGTGGGTCTCGAAGCCGATGACGACTTCGTAGCCATTGATCAGTTTCACAGTCATTGCTCTGTGTGTCCTAACTGCTAAAAGAGAAGCGGCTTGCGCATGGTTTGATTGGGTTTCAGGCTGTTTTTGTTCTGAAAATCAGTCAGTACAAGCGCAAGAAGCTATTAATTTTTAAATGCCAACAGGGCTCTTCAGGTGGAAGTCTGTCGCTTGCTGGAAGCGGTGGGCGGCGTTGAGCAGCTTGCTTTCCGCAAAGTAGTTGCCGATCAGCTGCAGGCCTACGGGCATGCCGCCGTCGCCAAAGCCTGCGGGCAGGGAGAGGCCGGGCAGGCCGGCCAGCGATGCGGGCAGGGTGAAGATGTCGGCCAGGTAGTTGGTCACGGGGTCGGCCTTGCCGCCGATGGCCCAGGCCGTCGTCGGAGCTGCGGCGCCGGCGATGACGTCGCAGTCCTTGAAGGCGGCCTGGAAGTCGTCGGCAATCATGCGGCGAATCTTCTGTGCCTGCAGATAGTAGGCGTCGTAATAGCCTTCGGACAGGACATAGGCGCCGATCATGATGCGGCGCTTGACCTCGTCGCCAAAGCCTTCGGCGCGGGTCTTTTTGTACATATCGTTGAGGTCGACATAGTCCTTGGCGCGGTGACCGAACTTCACGCCGTCAAAGCGCGAGAGGTTGGACGAGGCCTCGGCCGGAGCCAGGATGTAGTACACGGGCACGGACAGCTCGGTGCGCGGCAGGCTGATGGGCACCAGCTTGGCGCCCAGCTTTTCGTATTCCTTGAGGGCGGCATCGACGGCAGTGCGCACGTCGCTGCTCAGGCCTTCGCCAAAGAATTCGGCGGGAATGCCGATGCGCAGGCCTTCGATGGAGTCGTTCAGCTTCGCGCTGAAGTCTTCGGCAGGGTAGTCCAGGCTGGTGGAGTCGCGGTCCAGGTCGGGGCCGCACATCTCGGAGAGCAGCAAGGCGCAGTCTTCGGCGCTGCGGCCCATGGGGCCGGCCTGGTCCAGCGACGAGGCGAAGGCGATCATGCCGTAGCGGCTGGCGCGGCCGTAAGTGGGCTTGATGCCGGTGATGCCGCAGAAGCTGGCGGGCTGGCGAATCGAGCCGCCGGTGTCGGTGCCGGTCACGGCCGGGGCCAGACGGGCGGCCACGGCAGCGGCCGAGCCACCCGAGGAGCCGCCGGGCACGCGGTCATGGTTCCAGGGGTTGCGCACGGGCTGGGCCGAGTCAAAGCCCACGGGGGCGATGGCCGAGTTCTCGTTGGCGCCGCCCATGGCGAATTCGTCGCAGTTGAGCTTGCCCAGCGTGACCACGCCGGCATCGGCCAGCTTGCGCACCACGGTGGCGTCAAACGGCGATTGGTAGCCTTCCAGCATCTTGCTGGCAGCGGTGGTGGGGAAGTCCTTGGTGACGAAGATGTCCTTGTGCGCAATCGGCACGCCGGCCAGCTTGCCGCCTTGGCCGGAGGCGATCAGCGCATCGGCCGCCTTGGCCTGGGCCAGGGTGGCGTCTTCGTTGATGGAGACAAAAGCGCCCAGGTTCTGGTGCTGCTTGGCGCGGGCCAGAAAGTGCTGGGCCGCTTCGGTGGCGGAGACTTGCTTGGCGCGCAGCTGTGCGGCCAGCTCGGCCACGCCGAGGTTGTGCAATTCGGTGTTGCTCATGGTTCTTGGGCTTTGCGCGTTTATTCGATGACCTTGGGCACCAGGAACATGCCCTTGTCGGCAGCCGGGGCGTTTTGCATGTTGGCTTCGCGGTTATTTGGCTCACTTACCAAATCGTCACGTAGCCGTAAGGCGATGTCCTGAATGGCGGCCACCGGATGTGACAGCGGGCTGACGCCCGAGGTATCCACAGCCTGCATTTTTTCGACGATGCCGAAAAAGTTGTTTAGTTGCGCTAGCATGCGCTCACTTTCGCCTGGTGACAGTTCGAGACGTGCCAGGTTGGCGATGCGCGCAATATCTTGATCGTTCAATGCCATAGGAATTATTTACAGAGCAGCCGTATGTAAAGCAGTGTTTCTGACCCTGACAGTAGAAGTTATTCACAGGGGATACGGTATTATCTCGGCTTTGCCACAATACCCTATCGAACTGGTCATTGTGCAAAAAAGCCCACCCACCCAGACTCCCCTACTTACATTCCGGCGACGGCCCGCCGATGCGCTTGCCGTGCCTGAGAGGACCTTGAATGTTCGGAGCTTTTCGTCGGTACTTCTCCACCGACCTTGCCATTGACCTTGGCACTGCAAACACCCTGATTTTCGCCCGAGACAAGGGCATTGTTCTGGACGAACCCTCCGTCGTTGCCATTCGCCACGAAGGCGGCCCGCACGGCAAGAAGGTGATCCAGGCCGTTGGCCGCGAAGCCAAGGCCATGTTGGGCAAGGTGCCCGGCAATATTGAAGCCATCCGCCCCATGAAGGATGGCGTGATTGCCGACTTCGTGATCACCGAGCAGATGATCAAGCAGTTCATCAAGATGGTGCATCCACGCTCGGTGCTGACACCCAGCCCACGCATCATCATCTGCGTGCCCTGCGGTTCCACCCAGGTCGAACGCCGCGCCATCAAGGATGCGGCCGAAGCAGCGGGCGCCACGGCGGTATACCTGATCGAAGAACCCATGGCTGCTGGTATCGGAGCGGGCCTGCCCGTGTCTGAAGCTTCGGGCTCCATGGTGGTGGACATCGGCGGCGGCACGACCGAAGTGGGTGTGATCTCGCTGGGCGGCATGGTCTACAAGGGCAGCGTCCGCGTGGGCGGCGACAAGTTCGACGAGTCCATCATCAGCTACATCCGCCGCAACTACGGCATGCTGATCGGCGAGCCCACGGCTGAAATGATCAAAAAGCAGATCGGCTCCGCTTTCCCCGGCTCCGAGGTCAAGGAAATCGAAGTCAAGGGCCGCAATCTGTCCGAAGGCGTGCCCCGCAGTTTCACCATCTCTTCCAACGAAGTGCTGGAAGCGCTGACCGATCCGCTGAACCAGATTGTCTCGGCCGTGAAGAACGCGCTGGAGCAAACCCCTCCCGAGCTGGGCGCCGACATTGCCGAGCGCGGCATGATGCTGACCGGCGGTGGCGCGTTGCTGCGCGATCTGGACCGTCTGCTGGCCGAAGAAACCGGTCTGCCGGTGCTGGTGGCCGAAGAGCCGCTGACCTGTGTGGTGCGCGGTTGCGGCATGGCGCTGGAGACCATGGATCGTCGCCAGGGCAGCATCTTCACCAGCGATTGATTGCTGGCTGACTGCGGTGTTTTGCAGCCAGCGGCCATCCGGCGACTGCTGCAAGATGCCACCATGTGAACAAACAGGGCTTGAGTCCGTGATACGACTGCATACCGCGCTCTCTTTTTTCAGTCCTCTGCAGGTGCAGAGAGGCTTGCGCACGGCTGCTGCCTGTGAGCGCTCTGCCGCACGGCCGATTCGAGGCTGCGCATGACGCTGGAAACACTGGATCGCCGAGCCCCTTCGCTGTTCAAGCAGCAGGCTTCACGTACCTCCCGGCTCGCCCTCTACAGCGCCTTGGCGCTGTTTTTAATGGTGGCCGATGCGCGCTTCAAGATCACCGCCCCGGTGCGAACGGCCGTCGCCATGGCTTTGTCGCCGGTGCAATGGCTGGTGTCTCAGCCGGTGCTGGCCTACCAAAATGCCAGCCGCTATGCGGAAGTGCAGCAGCACGCCGTAGCCAAGGAAGACGCGGCTCGCAAGGAACTGGTGGCCATGGCCCTGAGAGCCGAGCTGGCCGAGGAGTTGTTGCAGGAAAACGCGCATCTGCGGGCCCTGCTGGATCTGCGCGAGCGCCAGACCACGCAAGGCCAGGCCGCCGAGGTGGTGTACGACAGCCCCGATCCCTATACCCGCCGGGTGGTGATAGACAAAGGCCAGGTGGACGGCATTGCCGCCGGCTCGCCCGTGCTGGATGAAAACGGTGTCATCGGTCAGGTCACGCGCCTGTACGCCACGCGTTCCGAAGTCACCTTGCTGATAGACCGCGACCAGGCGATTCCCGTCTTCAATCCTCGTACCGGCGCACGCAGCGTGGCCTATGGCGATCCGTCGCCGGCCCGCAATGGCGGCATGGAGCTGCGTTTCATGCCCAGCAACGCCGATGTGCAGGTGGGCGATTTGCTGACCACCAGCGGTGTCGATGGTCTGTACCCGCCGGGTCTGCCCGTGGCCAAGGTGGTGACCGTGGATCGCCGCGCCGATTCGGCCTTTACCCGTATTTACTGTGAGCCCGTGGGCCGTGTGCAGGGCGTGCGCCATGTGATGGTGCTCAAGCCGCAAGACCGCGTGGCCCACCCCGAGGCCGCCAATATGGCCGCTCAGGCCGAAGCCGAGAAGGCGGACAAGGCTGCCCGGGCGCGCGGCAAGCGCGAAAAGGCTGCCGCTGACAAGGCCGATGCGGCCAAGCCGGCTGCGGCCACTCCCAAGGACCCCACATGATCATGCCGCGCGGCCAGCAGCTGTTGCTGCCGGTCAATCCTCTGTTCATTGTCGTCACTCTGTTGATCGCGCTGGCCATCGACATGCTGCCGCTGGGGCGCATTGTCTGGCTGCCGGATGTGCTGATGGTGCTGCTGGCTTTCTGGGGGCTGAACCAGCCGCAGAGAGTGGGCATGGGCCTGGGGTTTGCGTTGGGCCTGCTGATGGATGTGGATCGCGGTTCCCTGTTGGGCCAGCATGCGCTGGCCTATACCTTGCTCATGTTTGTGGTGGGTGCGTCCAGCCGGCGTATGTCCTGGTTTTCCAGCTGGATTCAGGCTCTGCATCTGCTGCCGCTGTTTGCGGCCGTGCACGGCATTCAGGTGTTGATGCGGGTGATTGCCGGCGGCATCTTCCCCGGTCCCCTGTTTCTGGTGGCACCGCTGATTGAAGCCGCATTGTGGCCGCTGATCAGCGGCCTGCTGCTGGCGCCGCAGCGCCGCGCACCCGACAGCGACGAGAACCGCCCGCTGTAATGGCCTGACACGGTAAGAGCACGCCCATGATGGAAGTCCGCAACACCGAAGCCGAGCTGCAACGCTTTAAGCTGCGCACCGTGGTGATGAGCGTGGTGGTGCTGCTGGCCTTTGGTCTGCTGGTCATGCGTCTGATGGTGTTGCAGATCGAGCGCCACGAAGAGCTGGCCGAGCGCGCCGAGAACAACCGCACGGCAGTGGTGCCCATCGTGCCCAACCGGGGCCAGATTCTGGACCGCAACGGCGTGGTGCTGGCCACCAACTACTCGGCCTATACGCTGGAGATCACGCGCTCCAAGGTGGAGGATCTGGAAGAGAGCATAGACGAGCTGTCGGAGATCGTGGAAATCACTGCGCGCGACCGCCGCAAGTTCAAGCGGCTGATGGAAGACTCCAAGAGCTTTGAATCCATTCCCCTGCGCTCGCGTCTGACGGATGAAGAAGTGGCCCGGTTTGCCGCCCAGCGCTACCGTTTCCCGGGTGTGGACATCAAGGCCAGACTGTTTCGCTCCTATCCGCTGAAGGAGACGGCCAGCCACGTCATCGGCTATATCGGTCGTATCAATGCCAAGGAAAAGGAAGACATCGAGGACGGAGAAGACGCGGCCAACTACCGCGGCACGGAAGTGATTGGCAAGCTGGGAGCCGAGAAAAGCTACGAGCAGCAACTGCACGGCCAGACCGGCTGGGAGGAGATGGAAACCTCGGCCGGCGGCCATGCCGTGCGCAGACTGGGCAGCCGTGCCGCTACGCCGGGCAACAGCCTGCAGCTGTCCATCGACATCAAGCTGCAGAAGATGGTGGAAGACCTCTACGGCGATCGCCGTGGCGTGGCCATTGCCATGGATCCGCGCAGCGGCGAGCTGCTGGCCATGGTGAGCAAGCCCACCTTCGATCCCAATCTGTTTGTGGACGGCATCGACCAGGAAAGCTGGAAGGCGCTCAACGAATCCATAGACCGCCCCTTGCTGAACCGGGCGCTGCGCGGCACCTATCCCACGGGCTCCACCTACAAGCCTTTCATGGGGCTGGCGGGGCTGGAGACCGGCAAGCGCACGCCTGCCACCATCATTCAGGACGGCGGCTCCTGGACGTTTGGCGGCCACACCTTCCGCTCGGGCCACGCTCTGGGCCCGGTCGATCTGAACCGCGCCATCCAGCACTCCAGCAACGTGTACTTCTACACCCTGGCCAACGAGATGGGCGTGGATGCGATTCACGATTTCATGAAGCCGCTGGGCTTTGGCCAGATCACCGGCATCGACCTGCCCGGCGAAGTGCGCGGCGTGCTGCCCAGCAAGGAGTGGAAGCGCAACACCTACAAGCGCGCCGCCCAGCAGCAGTGGTTTGGCGGCGAGACGATTTCCCTGGGCATTGGCCAGGGCTATAACAACTTCACCATTCTGCAGCTGGGCCATGCCCTCGCCACCCTGGTGAACAACGGCGTGAGCAATACGCCGCATGTGGGCAAGGAGCTGATCGACGCGGTGACGGGAAAGCGCACCAAGGTGGAGTTGCCGGCTCCGGTCAACCTGGGCTACAAGCAGGCCAATATCGATGCCGTCAAGCGCGGCATGGTGTCGGTGGTGACGGGTGGCACGGGACGGGGCGTGTTCGGTAGCGCCAAATACCTTTCGGGCGGCAAGACGGGTACGGCCCAGGCTGTTTCCGTGGGCCAGAAAGAGAAGTACAACGCAGCCCGTCTGGCCGAGCGCCAGCGCGACCATGCCCTCTATATCGCCTTTGCTCCCGCAGACGATCCCAAGATTGCCGTGGCGGTGATCGTGGAGAACGCCGGCTTCGGTGCCGCATCCGCGGCCCCGATTGCGCGCCGCATCATCGATTACTGGCTGATGGGCGACTACCCCAGCGAGGCCGATATGGCGGCCATGCGCGTGGGCAAGGCCGGTCCGCCTATCGGTACGCCGCGCCGGGCCAGCGATATCTCGGTGCTGCCCGACGAGGTGCCTACGCCCTGATGGCTATGCCTTGGTGATCAGGGCGGCCAGGGCCTAACGCAGGAAGGCGTCGTAGCCGGTTTTCAGAATCAGCACGCTCACCACAAAGATGAAGATGCCACGCACAAAGCCCGTGCCGTGGCGCAAGGCCATGTGGGTGCCCAGCATGGCGCCCAGCACATTGGCCACGGCCATGGGCACGGCCAGATGCCACCAGATGTGGCCCTTCATGGCAAACAGGCTGAGAGCGGCCAGATTGGTTGCCAGATTGAGCAGCTTGGCACTGGCCGAAGCGTTCAGGAAGTCATAGCCCATGAGGCGCACGAACAGGAACACAAAAAAGCTGCCGGTGCCGGGGCCGAAGAAGCCGTCGTACACGCCGATCACCAGACCGATGGCGCAGGCCACCAGGGTTTCGGTACGGCCGCTGAACTGCGGTGCATGGGTGCGGCCCATGTCCTTGCGGGCCAGCGTATAGGCCAGCACGCCGATCAGCACCACGGGCAGGAATTTGCGCAGAAAGTCGGGTGAGATCTGGGTGACGGCCCAGGCGCCGACAAAGGAACCCACGGCACCCACGATGGCCGCAGGCATCATGGCGCGCCAGGGAAGCTGAACCTTGCGGCCGTATTGCCAGGTGGACATGGCCGTGCCCCAGACGGAAGCACTCTTGTTGGTGCCCAGCAGCGTGGCCGGCGGGGCCGAGGGGAAGGTGGCAAACAGAGCCGGCAGCAGGATCAGGCCGCCGCCGCCGACGATGGCGTCAATAAAACCCGCCAAAGCGGATGCCAGTGAAACAATGATCCAGTCCATGAGTGTGCGCTCGCCAGTGATGCAGGGCTTGCGCAAATGACAGGGGAGCAAGCCGCTGCACCAAAATTGCGCAAACAAAAGCCCGTGAGTACGGAGTCAGCCGGGCAGCGCCGGTATCCGGGTTACGGGAAAGCGGCGATTGTCGCACCGCCGCGCACACTCTGCAGAGACATAAAAAAAGCGCCTTTTCAGGCGCTTTTGAATGCATCTTTGATGCTTTTATATATATTGATCTGTTCTGAGTCGAGTTGTCTCCTCGGCCCCTCCTTGCTACTTCATGGAGCAGCGAGAGTGACAAGAATGTAAGGGCTGCACCGCGCTGGTGCATCGGGGAATTCCCTTGGGTTAA
Source organism: Comamonas aquatilis (assembly GCF_965139575.1). Taxonomy (NCBI): domain Bacteria; kingdom Pseudomonadati; phylum Pseudomonadota; class Betaproteobacteria; order Burkholderiales; family Comamonadaceae; genus Comamonas; species Comamonas aquatilis. The sequence goes on from NZ_CBCSIW010000006.1 coordinate 59,743, forward strand.
TGGAAAAAATTCCGACAGCTCGCTGAACTGAAAGTGGTCGGCGCTTTTTGTTTTGTTTTTGCAATCAAATCAATAGCGTACTCTGCTTTTAAATAAAGGGATTGATCTTGTTTTCTCATAAATTCTAAGCGTCAGAGAGCCGGAACCTCTTCCTGGGTCACGACGGTCTTGCTGCGCCACTCCTCCCGGATCCAGGTGGCGGCTTTCTCGGCCATCATCAGTGTGGGGCTGTTGGTGTTGCCGCTGGTGATGCGTGGCATGGCGCCGGCATCCACTACGCGCAGGCCTTGCACGCCGCGTACCTTGAAGCGGCTGTCGAGCACGGCCATGGGGTCGTCCATGCGGCCCATCTTGGTGGTGCCCACGGGGTGAAAGATGGTGGTGGCAATGTCGCCGGCCAGCCGCGCCAGCTCCTCATCGCTCTGGTATTGCAGGCCGGGCTTCCATTCCTCGGGTGCGTAGCGAGCCAGGGCGGGCTGGGCCACGATGCGGCGGGTGACGCGCAGGCTGTCGGCCGCGACCTGCCGGTCTTCGGGGGTGGAGAGGTAATTGGGTGCAATGGCCGGTGCCTGGTGAAAGTCGGCACTCTGGATGCGTACCGTGCCCCGGCTGCTGGGGTTGAGATTGCAGACGCTGGCCGTGAAGGCGGGAAAGTCGTGCAGCGGCTCGCCAAAGGCGTTGAGCGACAAAGGCTGGACGTGGTATTCGAGGTTGGGGTAGAGCAGGCCGGCTCTGCTGCGAGTGAACGCACCCAGTTGGGAGGGGGCCATGCTCATGGGGCCGCTGCGGCGCAGCAGGTACTCGAGCCCGATACCGGCCTTGCCCATCATGCTGCCGGCCATGGTGTTCAGCGTTTTGGCACCCTGGATCTTGTACACCGAGCGAATCTGCAGATGGTCTTGCAGATTGGCACCCACGCCGGGCAGATCGCGGCGCACGGCAATGCCTTGCTGCTGCAGCAGCTCGCCCGGGCCTATGCCCGAGAGCTGCAGGATTTGCGGCGAGTTGACGGCGCCGGCGCAAAGCAGCACTTCGCGCTCGGCATGGACGGTGACCATCTCATTGCCGGTCCAGACTTGGGCACCCGTGCAGCGCTGGCTGCCGTCGGGCAGATCTTCCAGCAGCAGGCGGCTGACCTGGGCCGTGGTCCACATCTCGAAATTGGGGCGGCCATAGCAGGTGGGGCGCAAAAAAGCCTTGGCCGTGTTCCAGCGCCAGCCGGCTTTCTGGTTGACCTCGAAGTAACCCACGCCTTCGTTGCTGCCTCGGTTGAAGTCATCGGTGGCGGGGATATCGGCCTGCTGGGCAGCTTCGGAGAAGGCATCCAGGATGTCCCAGCGCAGGCGCTGTTTTTCCACCCGCCATTCGCCGCTGCTGCCCGTGCTCGGATTGCCGTGCAGCTGTCGGAACTCCTCGCTGACCGGCTCGTTTTTGAGCTGGTCCGGGTCCAGCCGCCAATGGCTTTCATGCTGCTTGAAGGCCGGCAGCACCTGATCCCAGCGCCAGCCCTCATCGCCTGTCAGCTCGGCCCACTGCTCGTAGTCGCGGGCCTGGCCACGCATATAAATCATGCCGTTGATGCTGGAGCAGCCGCCCAGCGTCTTGCCGCGCGGATAGCGCAGGCTGCGGCCGTTGAGGCCGGGGTCGGGCTCGGTCTGATAGAGCCAGTCCGTGCGCGGATTGCCTATGCAGTACAGATAGCCCACGGGAATGTGGATCCAGTGGTAGTCGTCCTTGCGGCCGGCTTCGATCAGCAGCACACGGCAGCGTGATTCGCGGGTCAGGCGGTTGCAGAGCAGGGCGCCTGCCGTGCCGCCGCCAATGACGATGTAGTCAAACGTGGTGTCGCTCATGAAACAAATGCAGGCTTGCCGCTGGCCCGGCCTGGAATAAACATTGCCTTGGTGCGGATCGATTGTGCAAAGCAGCATCCATCTGTCGATAGGGAAAGCGTGATGTGCTATCTATTTGGAAGCGTTAGATGCAAAGCATATGTGCTCTCTCAGCCTTTTTTGATAAAAATTTCACGTTCTTCCGCGTTTCTCTCCATGACTGCGACGCAAGGGCTATGGGCGCCGTCCCTGGGCGCGAAACTGGCGCCTGTCACCGGCCCGCGTTATCCTGCGGGTCTCAAGCCCCGCTGCGGGTTGTGTTTTTGACCGAGGATTTCACTCTTTGCCCAGCTCCGACTCATCACCCCAATGCCTTGTACAGACGCTCGACAACGCGTCCTGGGCCACGCCGCAGGGCCGCTGGAGCGCCGCAGAGCTCGGCGACCGCAAGCATTGGCAGCGTTTGCAGGCGCAGATCAAGACTGTGCCGCCCCAGGTCGGCTGGGATTTGCGCCAGCTGCAATGGCTGGACCATGTGGGCGCCCAGCTGCTGTGGGAGCAATGGGGCAAGCGCTGGCCCGAGAAGCTGCAGACCACGGACAAGCAGCGCACCATGCTGGAGCGGGTGGCGCATTTCAGTGATGTGCCTGCGCCCAAGCCCCAGCCTGGCGGACTGATGACGCAGGTGGACTGTCTGGGCCGCTTGGTCATGCATGCGTGCGACCATTTTGTCAGCCTGGTTCGTTTGATCGGCCAGTTGCTGCTCGATGTGCTGCGCCTGCTGCGCAGCCCGTTGCGCGGCCCCTGGCGTGATATTTCGGGTCACCTCTATGCCACGGGGGCTACGGCCTTGCCCATCACGGCACTGGTGGGCTTTTTGATCGGCGTGGTGCTGGCCTATCTGATGGCTTTGCAGCTGCGCCAGTTCGGCGCCGAGTCTTTCATCGTCAATATTCTGGGCATTTCGCTGATCCGCGAACTGGGGCCGCTGCTGGCCGCCATTCTGGTGGCGGGTCGCAGCGGCTCGGCCATCACCGCGCAGATCGGCGTGATGCGGGTGACGGAGGAGCTCGATGCCATGCAGGTCATGGGCATCTCCCAGGGCTACCGACTGGTCATGCCGCGGGCGCTGGCGCTGGCCGTGTCCATGCCGCTGGTGGCGCTGTGGACTATTCTTGCCGCTCTGGCCGGCGGCATGGTGGCCGCAGACCTGACCATGGGCATCACGCCCTCCTATTTCTTCGAAAGCCTGCCTGCGGCCGTCAAGATCGGCAATCTGGTGCTGGCCATGGGCAAGTCGGTGGTGTTTGGCGTGATGATCGCGCTGATAGGCTGCCACTGGGGGCTGCAGGTGGAACCCAACACCCAGAGCCTGGGCCGCGGCACCACGGCTTCGGTGGTGTCGTCCATCACCATGGTCATCATCGTGGACGCGATTTTTGCCATCCTGTTCCGCAACGTGGGGTTCTGAGCCATGAGCGACATGACCTCCTCTATCCAGAAGCCGTCGGTCGATGGCGCTGTGGGCGGCTACAGACCCCCGGAAGACCAACAGCCGTTGGTGCAGGCCAGGGATCTGTGGACCGAGTTCGGCTCTGGCGAGTCGCGCTTTGCCGTGCATCAGGACCTGAATCTGAACGTCTACCCCGGCGAAATCCTGACCCTGGTGGGCGGCTCGGGCACGGGCAAGACCGTGCTGCTGCGTCAGATCCTGGGCTTGCTCACGCCTTCCCGGGGCACGGTGACCATCGATGGTCGGCCTTCGCGCGAAGTCATCAGCGGCGAGCTGGCAGCCAGCCATGTGGGCATGCTGTTCCAGCAAGGCGCGCTGTATTCGGCCTTCAACGTGCTGGACAATATTGCGTTTGCGCTGCGCGAGCGCGGCACGCTGCCTGACGAAGTGGTGCGCGATGCCGCCCTGGTCAAGCTGCAGATGGTGGGCCTGAAGCCCGAGCACGCTGCACGCATGCCCTCGGATCTGTCCGGCGGCATGATCAAGCGCGTGGCCCTGGCGCGGGCACTGATGATGGACCCTCCGCTGCTGCTGCTGGACGAGCCCACGGCTGGGCTGGACCCGAACGGCTCGGACGAGTTCTGCGAGCTGCTGCTCGACATTCATCGCGAGCTGGGCCTGACGGTGATCATGGTCACCCACGATCTGGACACGCTGTTTGCCCTGTCCACCCGTGTGGCGGTGCTGGCCGAGAAAAAAGTGCTGTTCACCGGTGCGCCACGCGATGTGGCCGAAGTCGAACACCCGTTTATCGAACACTTCTTCCAGGGCGATCGCGGCCGACGCGCCATGGCCCCGGTGCAAGGCGGCGTGGCCGCAGAGGAAAGCTGATGGAAAACAAATCTCATGCCATGGCGGCCGGCATTTTTGTGCTGCTGGTCGCCGCTTTGCTGGCCGGACTGGCGGTCTGGCTCACGCGCGACAACCGCGAATACCAGCTCTACGAGCTGACGACCAAGGACGGCGTCAGCGGCCTGCAGCCCCAGGCCACGGTGCGCTACAAAGGCGTGCCCGTGGGCAAGGTGGTGCGCATCGGCTTTGACCCGCAGATTCCCGGCAATGTGCTGATACGCATTGCGGTGGGCGAAAACACGCCGGTCACTCCCAATACCTTCGCCCAGCTGGGCTATCAAGGCGTGACGGGGCTGGCCCATATCCAGCTCGACGACGGCAAACCCTCGGCGCATGCGCTCAAGCCCGGCCCCAGCGGCTTGCCGCGCCTGTTCATGCGCTCTTCGCCACTCAATATGCTGGCCGACCAGGGGCCGGTGCTGCTTGAGCGGGTGGATGAGATTTCACGCCGCCTGAACTCCATGTTGGGCGAAGACAACCAGCAGCGCGTGAGCGCGGCACTGGAGAATATCGCCACAGCGGCGGGCGGCGTCACGGAGCTGGCGACCACTCTGAACAAGGCCGCTGCAGGCTTTCCGCAAATCACCGCCGACGCGCACCAGACGCTGCAATCCCTGAGCAAGGCCAGCGATGCGGCCACCGGCGTGGCCACCGAGCTGCAGCAGACGGTGCGCAGGGTCAATGCGCCTGACGGGCCGCTGCAGCAGATCGCCCAGGGCACGCAGGCGCTGACACAGGCTGCCGAGAGCATGGGTCGGGGCACGCTGCCACGGGTGAACAATGCTGCAGACGAAGTCTCCCGCGCCGCCCGCAATATCAGCAATGTGGCCAGCCGCTTCAACGACAACCCGCAAGCCGTGATCTACGGCGCCGGCGCTGGCATGCCCGGACCCGGCGAGCCCGGCTTTGCTGCACCAGCCGCCAGCCGCTGAATCAGGAACAAGGAATCGTGATGGCATTGCAAAACACTTCAATCTTCGGTCGTCGGATGCTGGGCGCTTTCGGCGCGGCTGGTCTGGTGCTGGCGCTGGCCGCCTGCTCCGGCCTGCCCACGGCTCCCATCCAGCCCGTGCGCTACGACCTGGGGCTGGCCGATCTGGGCGCTCAGCAGCCTGCCAGTGCGGCCGCACCCGCGACGGCGCTGACGCCGCTGGTGCTGGCAGAGGTCCAGACTCCGGGCTTGCCCGACGGCACGACGGCCATGTTCTACCGCCTGAACTATGCGGACAGCCAGCAACTGCGCGCCTATCAGAATGCGCGTTGGGGCCTGTCACCGGCCCAGATGATGGAGCAGCGCCTACGCATGCGTCTGGGTCAGGAGCGCCCCATCCTCACCGAAAAAGACAATGTCAGCGCCACGGTGAGCGACAAGCGCACGATTGGCGTGCTGCGCGTGGAGATCGATGAGTTCAGCCAGGTGTTCGACAGTGCGCAGACCAGCCAGGCCGTGGTGCGCTTGCGTGCCAGCCTGATAGGCCGGACCAGCGGCGGCGCGGGCAATGCCTTGCTGGGCCAGAAGGTTTTTACGGCCCAGACGCCGGCCGCCTCCAACGATGCAGCGGGCGGCGCCCAGGCCATGGCCCGCAGCGTGGACGATGTCACCGCCCAGGTCAGCCGGTGGTTGCAGGGCTACGGGCGCTGAGCGGCATCGTACTTTTCGATCAAGCCCTGCCATGCAGGGCTTTTTTGATTCGTTTCGGTCACGGCGCGCGGCTTTGCTGATGTGGGTCAATGGCCGCCGGGCCGGTATTTCCTAAGCTGCGATGAACTGCCAACCGCAACGCAAAGGAATCGCTATGGCCAGCCTGGAATGGACGCCCGCTCTCGTTTTGGACCTGCCTGTCATGGATGCCGTGCATGAGGAGTTCGTGACCTTGCTGGCGCAGGTGGAGGCGGTCGACGATGCGCGGCTGCCGGCGCTGTGGGAGGCGCTGATCGCGCATACCCAGCACCACTTCGATCAGGAAGACCGCTGGATGCAGACCACGGGCTTTGCCACGGGCAACTGCCATAGCCAGCAGCACAAGGTGGTGCTGGCCGTCATGCGCGAAGGCGCGGTCAAGGGCGCGCAAGGCGATCTGGCAAGCATCCGCCACATGGCGGCCGAGCTGGGCCCCTGGTTCAGCCATCATGCGCAAAACATGGATGCGGCCCTGGCCCTGCATATGCGCAGCACGGGCTTTGATCCCGTCACGGGACAGCTGTTGACGCCTGAAGCCCTGCCTGCGGAACCGATCACCGGCTGTGGCGGAGCCTGCGGCAGCGCAGAACGCCAGGCAGCGCATACCGCATAAACAAGCACGCCCCCTTGCAGGAGGCGGTGTAGCAGCTCAGGGGTAGATCGCCGGTGAGGCCAGGATGGGGAAGATCTTGATCAGGCCGCCGGCCATCACCTCGATCGCCAGGGCGGCCAGAATCAGGCCCATCAGTCGGGTCATCACGTTGATGCCGGTCTTGCCCAGCACGCGGGCAATCGGGTCGGCCAGCGAAAAGCAGATCACCACGGCCAGCGCCACCACCACGCCATAGCCCACCAGCGAGATATGCTGCCAGACGGTGCGGGCCTGGTCGGCATAGATCACCACCGTGGACATGGCGGCCGGTCCGGTCAGTAGCGGAATGGTCAGCGGCACGACGGCAATGCTGTTGCCCATGGCGGCTTTTTCCACGCCGGCCTCCAGCGTGGAGTTGTTCGGCCGCTCTTCGGCCGGGCGCGCGTTGAGCATATTCATGGCGCTGAGCAGCAGCAGCAGGCCGCCGCCCACCTGAAAGCTTTGCAGCGAGATATTGAAGAACTGCAGGATTTGCAGACCCAGCAAGGCGCAGACGGCAATCACGCAAAACGCGGCAAAGGCGGCGGTGCGAATGGTCTGCCGGCGCTGCTGCGGACTCAGGCCCTCGGTGTAGTGGATGAAGAACGGAACAATGGCCAGCGGGTTGATGATGGCGACCAGCGTAATCAGCGGCTTGAGATCCATTAGAGATTGCCTCCGGAAATTTCGATCAGACTGCCTGTGGTGTAGTGTGAGCCATCGCCCATCAGCCACACGATCGCATCGGCCACCTCCTGGGCGGTGCCGCCGCGTTGCATGGGAATATTCGGGGCCAGGCGCTGCACGCGATCCGGCTGGCCGCCACTGGCGTGGATGTCGGTCTCTATCAGCCCCGGGCGCACGGCGTTCACGCGTATGCCTTCGGCGGCCACCTCCTTGGCCAGGCCCAGGGTCAGCACATCTACCGCACCCTTGGAGGCAGCGTAGTCCACGTACTGGCCTGGCGCACCCAGGCGCGCCGCAATGCTGGAGACGTTGACGATGGCCCCCCCACGGCCGCCGCGCCGGATGCTCATGCGCAGCACGGCCTCGCGGGCGCAGACAAAAGCGCCCACGGTGTTGACGCGGAACATGCGCTCCAGCCGCTGCAGGCTGTACTCGGCCACGGTCTGGGCCACATCCACCACGCCGGCGTTGTTGACCAGGGCGTCAAGGCTGTCAAAACGTTCGTCGAGTGCGCCAAACAGCTTGAGCACCTGGGCCTCCTCGCCCACATCGGCCTGCACGGCATGGGCGTTGGCGCCCAGTGCACGCGCCTGGGCCACCACGGCCTCGGCCGCCGCCTGCTGGCTCTGGTAGCTGATCAGCACATCCCAGCCTTGTGCTGCGGCCAGCAAGGCGGTGGCCGCTCCTATGCCGCGGCTGCCGCCGGTGATGAGGGCAACTTTTCGTCGGGAGGCTTTGCTCTCCATGAACACTCCTGTGAAAAAATGGCCGGATCGCCGGCGTGCAGCAGCCATTACAGCACCCAGCTTGCCGACATGGGTGAAACAGGCTGCGAACGCACGCCGGGCGTGCGACTTGTGCAACGAAAAGAGGAGCTTGATATGGGTAGTTTTGTGGAATTGACAGCCGTGGATGGCGCAAAAACGCCGGCTTACGTGGCTCTGCCGGAAGGCCAGCCGCGTGGCGCCATCGTTGTGCTGCAAGAGATTTTTGGCGTGAACAGCCATATCCGCTCGGTGGCCGACCGCTATGCCGCCGAGGGCTATGTTGCTGTGGCGCCCGCCATGTTTGCCCGTGTGCAAGCCGATGTGGACCTGGGCTACACCGAAGCCGATATGCAGCAGGGCTTTGCCCTCAAGGGTGCGGTGGAGGCCTTGCCCGCTCCCGGCGTACTGCGCGATGTGGAAGCGGCTGTGGCCCATGCGGCCACGCTGGTGCCTGGCGGCAAGATTGGCGTGGTGGGTTTTTGCTGGGGCGGTCTGATGACCTGGCGCTCGGCCTGCGAGCTCGCCAGCATCTCGGCGGCGGTCTGCTATTACGGCGGCGGCATGACGAGCGAGCTGGAAGCCAGCCGCCAGGCGCTGTGCCCGGTGCTGGCCCACTTCGGCACGCTGGACCACTACATCTCCCTGGAGTCGGTGCAAGCTTTCAAGCAAGCCCAGCCCAAGGTAGAGGTCCATGTCTACGAGGCCGATCATGGTTTCAATTGCGATCTACGCGGTTCCTACAACGCCGCTGCCGCCGCCCAGGCCAAGGAGCGTACGCTGGCCTTTTTTGCCCGGCACCTGGGCTGATGCCAGCCGGCCATAGCTGGTAACAACCATAGCGCCTTGCCCATCATGGATATGGGCTTGGCGCTATTTTTTATTCCTTGTCTTCGCTTTCCAGGTAGCGGCGACGCCAGAAGTAGGCAATCAGGACCACCGAGATCACGAGCATGGAAATCAGGGCCCAGATGAAGCCGTCTTTTTTGTGCACCAGCGGGATGAACTCGAAGTTCATGCCGAAGATGCCGGCAATCAGGTTCAGTGGCAGGAAAATGGCCGTCACCGTGGTCAGCGTGCGCATGATGTCGTTGGCGCGGTTGCTCTGGGCCGAGAAGTGCATCTGCACAGCGGTCTCGGCGCTTTGCTCCATGCGGTGAATGTGGTGGGTCACACGCTCTATGTGCTCGAGCACGTCGCGTGAGCGCACGCGCAGCAGTTCGCGCTCGTGCTGGCGGGCGGGTGTGCTTTCAGGCGGCCAGCCTTCCAGCGCCTCGGTCCAGTCCTGCACGCTGGCGCGCTGGTCTTCGCAGATTTCATCGAGCTGGTGCAAGGCCAGGCGCACGTCGAGCACGCTGTTCCAGCTGGTGAAGCGCTTGTTGGGGCGCAGCAGGGCCAGTTGCCAGTGATCAATCTGGCGGGTCAGGCTGCGGCGCAGATCCAGATAGCCGTCGACCATGGTGTTGACCATGCGCAGCATCAGATCCGCAGGCTCCACCGGCATCTTGGTATTGCTGGTGCGTCCGTCGCCCTTGGCGGAACCGGACTCCAGTCGTTGCCAGTAGCTTTCACGCAAAAAGCATTCATCCGGGTGCACCGACAGCAGGACCCTGTCGTACAGCGCAAAGCCCACGGGCTGGGTTTCCACGCGCTGCAGCACGGCGGTGTCGCGGCTGCCGGCGCTACCCGTGCTGTGGTGGGCAGGGCGGTGCGAGGCAGGTGCAGCCTGGGCCGGCTTGCCGTCTGCCGTCGCCGGCTGCACGGAAACAGGCGGAGTGACGGGAGCTACGGCAGCCGGTGCTGCGGCAGGGACGGCCTTGCCCACGGCCGTCAGCGGCGGCAGATGCGCCGTGGCCAGGCGGCGGAACACCAGGATGTCGTAGGCCGAGGTGTAGTCGTAATTCGACGGCAGCTGGGGGTTGAGCAAGTCCGAGACATGCAGATCCACCAGCGGCGCACCGCCCACGTGGCCGAGCATGGCTTGAACCTGAGGCAGCTGTGCCTCCAGCTGGGCGCGTGTGCAGGAGACCCAGTAAAAGCCGGTCTCGGGCGCTGCTTGCGGCAGCGCATCCAGAGGCCGGGCTTGTTGGGGAGTGATGTGCAGCACGCGCATGGAGGGCGACCTTGGTGTCAACGTGAATTCAAAACAAAACGGCCCGGAAGGCGTTCCCGGGCCGTGAAATCATGCCTGAATTGGCTTCAAGTGCAAATTCAGCCTGCGCTTGCAGCTATCAATTTCATTGGCCGCCGCGCAGCTTCTTGGCTGCATCGATGGCGAAATAGGTCAGGATGCCGTCGGCGCCAGCGCGCTTGAAAGCCAGCAGGGCTTCCATCATCACGGCGTCGTGATCCAGCCAGCCGTTGGCCGCAGCGGCCTTGATCATGGCGTACTCGCCCGACACCTGGTAGGCGAAGGTGGGGACCTTGAACTCGTCCTTGACGCGGCGCACCACGTCCAGGTACGGCATGCCGGGCTTGACCATCACCATGTCCGCGCCTTCGGCGATGTCCAGCGCCACTTCGCGCAGGGCTTCGTCGGTGTTGGCGGGGTCCATCTGGTAGACGTTCTTGTCGGCCTTGCCCAGGGCGCCGCGCGTGCCCACGGCATCGCGGAAGGGGCCGTAGAAGGCGCTGGCGTACTTGGCGCTGTAGGCCATGATGCGGGTGTGAATATGGCCTTGCAGCTCCAGCGCTTCGCGGATGGCGCCAATGCGGCCGTCCATCATGTCGCTGGGGGCGACCATGTCCACGCCGGCTTCGGCGTGGTTCAGCGCCTGGCCCACCAGCACTTCCACAGTGTCATCGTTGATGATGTAGCCGCTCTCGTCCAGGATGCCGTCCTGGCCGTGGCTGGTGTAGGGGTCCAGCGCCACATCGGTCATCACGCCCAGCTGGGGGAATTCCTTTTTGAGAGCGCGCACCACGCGGGGGATCAGGCCGTCGGGGTTCAGGGCTTCCCGGCCGTCGGGCGTCTTCAGGCTGGCGTCGATGGCGGGGAACAGGGCCAGATAGGGAATCTCCAGCTTCACGCATTCTTCGGCCACGGGCAGCAGCAAATCCAGGCTCAGGCGGTCCACGCCGGGCATGGAGGGCACGGCCTCGCGGCGGTTCGTGCCTTCGTGCACGAACACCGGGTAGATGAAGTCGTGGGACGTCAGCACGTTCTCGCGAACCAGATTGCGGGTGAAGGCATCGCGGCGCAGGCGGCGCGGACGGTTGTGCGGAAAAGGAGTGGGGCTAGACAGATGCATGGCGAAAATTGTGCCCCATTCGCAGCCCTGCGACTTTTTGCCTGCCGCGTAACCCGGTCGGCAATGACGTTGGCGACGGCTGTTTGGACTAGGCGCACAGATGGCGCATCTCTCGCACAGGCGCTGGCAGCGGCTTACACTGGGCCTCATGCTCTGGGTCAAAGCCTTTCACATCGTATTTGTCGCCAGCTGGTTCGCCGGCTTGTTCTATCTGCCACGCATCTTCGTCAATCTGGCCATGGTGGCGCCGCAGTCGGTTGCCGAGCGCGAGCGCCTGCTGTTGATGGCGCGCAAGCTGCTGCGCTTTACCACCATGCTGGCCGTGCCCGCTTTGGGCCTGGGTCTGTGGTTATGGCTGGGCTGGGGCTTTGCCGGCGGCTGGCTGCATGCCAAGCTGGCCGTGGTGCTGCTGGTCATTGGCTATCACCACAGCTGCTTTGTGCTGCTGCGCAAGTTGCAGGCCAATACCTGCCACAAAAGCCATCGCTGGTTCCGCTTCTACAACGAGGTGCCGGTGCTGCTGCTGGTGGCGGCGGTGATTCTGGTGGTGGTCAAACCGTTTTGATGGCTTGCTGAAAGCTGGGGCTTATCGTGTCTGAGAGCGCACAGTCCGTACCGTCGGTGCCGGTTATCTCCATTCGCAACACCACGGCCTGGCCGCTGGCGGCGGTGTATGCCATGCTGATCGTGTTTGCCAGCCTGTTTCCGTTCGAGGGCTGGCGCGCCCAGGGAATTGAGCCGCAGGTGTTCTTGCTGGCCAAGGTGCCGCCGCCGTACTGGACCTGGTTTGACGTCAATACCAACATCGTAGGCTACGCGCCGCTGGGCTTTTTCCTGGCGCTGGCGCTGATGCGTTCGGGCAAGCCAAGGACGGCGGTACCGCTGGCGTTTGTCGCGGGCACGCTGCTGTCGCTGTGCATGGAGTTTTTGCAGATTTATCTGCCCAGGCGCGTGCCCTCGAACATGGATTTGCTGCTCAACGCGGCCGGTACGTTGATAGGTGCCTTGGTGGCCATGCTGCTGGAGAAACTGGGTGCGCTTTCGCGCTGGAGCGCGTTTCGTGCCCGCTGGGTGGGCGAGGGCGGGGCCGGCGTGCTGGTGTTGCTGGCGCTGTGGCCGTTTGCCCTGCTGTTTCCGGCAGCCGTGCCTTTCAGCCTGGGTCAGGTGCTGGAGCGGCTCGATGACTGGGTGCAGGATTTGCTGCTGGGCACGCCGTTCGAAGTCTGGTTGCCGCTGAACATGACGCCGGCGATGCCGCTGTCCCTGGTGACCGAGATGCTCTGCGTCACGCTGGGGCTGTGGATTCCCTGTCTGCTGGCCTATTGCGCCATGCGCCATATGGGACGGCGGGCACTGGCCGCCGCCGTGTTGATGAGTGCCGGCGTTGCGGCCACGGCCTTGTCTGCCGCACTCAGCTGGGGGCCTGCCCATGCCTGGGAGTGGGTGGATCTGCCCGTGCGCCTGGGCACCTGGGGCGGGCTGGGTCTGGCGCTGGTGGCGCTGCCGCTACCGCGACGCATCTGCGGCGTGTTGCTGCTGCTGGTGCTGGTGCTGCATCTGAGCATCCTCAATCAGGCGCCCACCAATGCCTATTTCTCACAGACATTGCAGGCCTGGGAGCAGGGCCGCTTTATCCGCTTTTACGGGTTGGGTCAGTGGCTGGGCTGGCTCTGGCCTTACGTGACGCTTGCATATGTGGTGGTGAACGTGTCAAGGCCCGAACGCTCTGCCTAGAATGGCCGCACTATGAGCGACACCCCAAACTCTGGCTACTACCAGCGCCACATCTTCTTTTGCCTCAACGAGCGCCTCAACGGCGAGGATTGCTGCGCCCTGCACGGCGCCAAAGAGGGTTTTGACCACTGCAAGCAGCGCGTCAAGCAAGAAGGCCTGGCGGGCAAGGGCCAGGTGCGGGTGAACAAGGCCGGCTGTCTCGATCGCTGCGCCGGCGGCCCGGTGGCCGTGGTCTACCCCGAGGGGGTCTGGTACACCTTCATAGACAACAGCGATATCGACGAGATCGTCGAATCCCACCTCAAGAACGGCAAGGTGGTGGAGCGCCTTCAACTTCCTGATAGCGTGGGACGCTGAATTTTCAAGGAACTTGAGGTTGTTTGATGCCTCTATCCAATAAATGCAGACGCCAAGTGCTACAACCAGGATAGCAAATTGAATTCGCAAACCGAACGACTCATGCTGACCGGCGCCGCCGGAGCCATCGAAGCCCTGCGCGATGCGCCTGCACTGGCCCCTGGCCAGAGCTCGCGCGGCGTGGCCATCATTGCCCATCCCCATCCGCTGTTTGGCGGCACCATGGATAACAAGGTGGTGCAGACCCTGGCACGTGCTTTTGTGCAATGCGGCTATACGGCGGTGCGCTTCAATTTCCGTGGCGTGGGCGCCAGCGCTGGTGAGCATGATGCCGGGCGCGGCGAGTTCGAGGACATGCTGGCCGTGGTGCGCCAGGTTGCGCCTGAAGGCCAGATCGCTCTGGCCGGCTTCTCGTTTGGTGCCTTCGTCATGAGCCACACCCTGGCTGCTCTCTGGGCCGAGGGTCGGGTGGAAAAAGCTGTGTTTGTCGGCACAGCCGCCAGTCGCTTCGATGTGGCCCCGGTGCCGCCCGAGGCCCACGACCGCACCCTGGTCATCCACGGCGAGGCCGATGACACGGTGGCCCTGTCTGCCGTCATGGGCTGGGCGGGCCCGCAGATACTGCCTGTTACCGTCATCCCCCAGGTCGGTCATTTCTTTCACGGACAATTGCCGCTGCTCAAGAATCTGGTGGTTCGCCATCTGAACTCGTAAACAGCAATTGCCCTGGTCGCCCGCGTTGCAGGCGCCCAAGCAGGGGCTGAGTCCGTGAAACGCCTTCGGTATTCGGTCCCTGTATTTTCATAGCGCTGAGTCCAATTACCCATTGAGCTTCAGCCATTTTTGCCGGTGATTGACCGCGTATACCTTTGCTTTAGCGAGAGTTTTCTTTATGAAGCCCATCTATTCCACACTGCGCGTGCTGGCGGTTGCTGCCGCAGTCGCTCCCGTGTTCGCCATGGCCCAGGTGGCCGCTCCCATTCCTCCCGAAATTGCCGCCCGCAACTATCTGCTGGTGGACGTGACCGCCGGTCAGGTGCTGGGTGCCAAGGACATTGACGCGCCTGTCGAGCAAGCCTCGCTGACCAAGCTCATGAGCGCCTATGTGGTGTTTGACGCCCTGCGTGCCAAGAAGATCACGCTGGAGCAGACCATGCCCGTGAGCGAGCGCGCCTGGAAGATGCCTGGCTCGCGCATGTTCATCGACCCCAAGATGCAGGTGCCGGTGAACGATCTGGTCAGCGGCATGATCATCCAGTCGGGCAATGACGCGACCATGGCTCTGGCCGAAGCCGTGGGCGGCACGGCGGAGAACTTCGTCAGGATGATGAATGACCAGGCCAAGGCCCTGGGCATGAAGAACACCAGCTACAAGAATCCCGAAGGTCTGACGGAGCCTGGTCACCTGACCACTGCACGCGACCTGTCCATCCTGGCGCAGCGCCTGATGCATGACTTCCCCGAGTACATGCACTACTACGCGACCAAGCACTACGCCTATCCGGGCACGCCAGCCTCCAACGGCAGCAACCGCAATTCGCTGCTGTTCCGCGATCCGACCGTGGACGGCCTGAAGACCGGTCACACCAATGCGGCCGGTTACTGCCTGGTGGCCACGGCCAAGCGCGATCTGCCCAACGTGGGTCAGCGCCGTCTGCTGTCCATCGTGCTGGGCACGGCCAGCGAGAAGGCGCGCGCCAACGAAAGCCAGAAGCTGTTGAACTGGGGCTATACCGCCTATGACGCCGTCAAACTGTTCGATGGCGACCAGCCCGTGGCAACGCCTGCCGTCTGGAAGGGCGCCGCCAATACGGTCAAGATCGGCCGTGCCGGCGGCCCGATTGTCGTCACCGTGCCTTCGGGCAGCGGCGGCAAGCTGAGCACCGAAGTGGTGCGCCAGGACCCGCTGATTGCGCCCATTGCCAAGGGTCAGTCCATGGGTACGCTCAAGGTGAAGATCGGTACCGACACTGTGGCGGAAGTGCCACTGGTGGCGCTGGAGGCGGTGGAGCAAGCCGGTTTCTTCGGCCGCCTGTGGGACACCATCCGCCTTTGGATCAAGTAATTCACAGAGCCCGCGCCCGCGCGGCCTCTGGGTCGGCGGGCTTGGGCTCTAAAGCTTGCGCAAGCTGAGGCTATCGCAAGCTAGTGCTTGTGCTAGGTTTCGCAAGCTGGTACATTCGAGGGCTTTTCGGAATTTCCGAAGGGATTCACGTTTTCGCTTTTCACGAAGCAAATTCACGTTTAGGGACGTTATTTAATGCCAACCATTAACCAACTCGTGCGTCAGGGCCGCACGGTAGAAGTTGTTAAATCCAAGAGCCCTGCTATGGAAAACTGCCCCCAACGCCGTGGCGTGTGCACCCGTGTGTACACCACCACGCCTAAGAAGCCTAACTCGGCTCTGCGTAAGGTGGCCAAGGTTCGTCTGACCAACGGTTTCGAAGTTATTTCGTACATCGGCGGTGAAGGCCACAACCTGCAAGAACACAGCGTTGTGCTCGTGCGCGGCGGCCGTGTGAAGGATTTGCCCGGTGTGCGTTACCACATCGTGCGCGGTTCGCTTGACCTGCAAGGCGTCAAGGACCGTAAGCAATCCCGTTCGAAGTACGGTGCCAAGAAGCCTAAGGCTAAGTAAGCACTGTTCCTTTGAACAAAAAAACAGGTGCTGTATCCCGCGTGGCGCGAGATTCAGCGAAGTGACCCCAAACGCAAGTGTTTTGCGTGGGTCGAGTAAGTGGGAGTCCTTGATTGGCTCTCGCGGTGTTGGAAACAACGCCAACTGAAGCAAAGATAGAGGTAAAAAATGCCACGTCGTCGCGAAGTCCCCAAACGTGAAATTCTGCCGGATCCAAAGTTCGGCAATGTCGAGCTGTCCAAATTCATGAACGTGATCATGGAAGGCGGCAAGAAGGCTGTTGCAGAGCGCATCATTTACGGTGCTCTGGACCTGATCGCCAAGAAGCACCCCGATAAGGATCCTCTGGAAGCCTTCGTGGTTGCTATCAACAACGTCAAGCCCATGGTCGAAGTGAAGTCCCGCCGCGTTGGTGGTGCTAACTACCAAGTGCCCGTTGAAGTGCGCCCCGTCCGTCGTCTGGCTCTGTCCATGCGCTGGATCAAGGAAGCCTCCCGCAAGCGCGGTGAAAAGTCCATGGCTCAACGTCTGGCCAACGAGTTGCTGGAAGCAACCGAAGGCCGTGGCGGCGCCATGAAGAAGCGTGACGAAGTGCACCGTATGGCCGAAGCCAACAAGGCATTCAGCCACTTCCGCTTCTAATCGACCTTCGCTCGATAAGCTGACAGGCCGCACGCAATGTTTGCTTGCGGCCTTGTCTCGATTAAGAGCATCCCCATTTAAGTTGCTGCGCTGCATGCCCAAGAGGCTAGTGGTAGCAAACTTTCTCCTCGATCAATCAAGGATCATCATGGCTCGCAAGACTCCCATTGAGCGCTACCGCAACATCGGTATTTCTGCTCACATTGACGCAGGTAAGACAACTACCACCGAACGTATCCTGTTCTATACCGGCGTGACTCACAAGCTGGGCGAAGTGCACGACGGCGCTGCTACCACCGACTGGATGGAGCAAGAGCAAGAGCGTGGTATCACCATCACTTCCGCTGCAGTGACCTGCTTCTGGAAGGGCATGGACCTGTCCTACCCCGAGCACCGCTTCAACATCATCGACACCCCCGGCCACGTGGACTTCACGATTGAAGTGGAGCGTTCCATGCGCGTGCTGGACGGTGCTTGCATGGTGTACTGCGCCGTGGGTGGCGTGCAGCCCCAATCCGAGACTGTGTGGCGTCAGGCCAACAAGTACAAGGTGCCTCGTCTGGCCTTCGTGAACAAGATGGACCGTACCGGTGCCAACTTCTTCAAGGTCTATGAAGGCATGAAGACTCGTCTGAACGCCAACCCCGTGCCCGTGGTGATCCCAATCGGCGCTGAAGACAACTTCAAGGGCGTGATCGACCTGGTCAAGATGAAGGCCATCATCTGGGATGAAGCTTCCCAGGGCATGAAGTTCGAATACCAAGAGATTCCCGCTGAGCTGGTGGAAACCGCCAACAAGTGGCGTGAAAACCTGGTTGAAGCCGCTGCTGAAGCCAGCGAAGAGCTGATGAACAAGTACCTGGAAGAAGGTACTCTGACTGAAGAAGAAGTGAAGCTCGGCGTGCGTACCCGTACCCTGGCCACCGAAATTCAGCCCATGCTGTGCGGCACCGCGTTCAAGAACAAGGGTGTTCAGCGCATGCTGGACGCCGTGATCGACTATCTGCCCGCTCCTGTGGACATTCCTGACGTTACCGGTACCGATCCCGATGACGAAGAGAAGAAGCTGTCGCGCAAGGCTGACGATGCAGAGAAGTTCTCGGCACTGGCATTCAAGCTGATGACCGACCCCTTCGTGGGCCAGCTGACTTTCGTGCGCGTGTACTCCGGCGTTCTGAGCAAGGGTGAAACCGTGCTGAACTCGGTCAAGGGCAAGAAGGAACGTATCGGCCGTATCGTGCAGATGATGGCGAATGACCGCGTGGAAGTCGAAGAAATTCGCGCCGGCGACATCGCTGCCTGCGTGGGTCTGAAGGACGTGACCACCGGCGAAACGCTGTGTGCTCTGGATGCTCCTATCGTGCTGGAACGCATGGTCTTCCCCGAGCCCGTGATTGCACAGGCTGTGGAACCCAAGACCAAGACTGACCAGGAAAAGATGGGTATCGCCCTGTCGCGCCTGGCAGCCGAAGATCCTTCCTTCCGCGTGCGTACCGACGAAGAATCCGGTCAGACCATCATCGCCGGTATGGGCGAGCTGCACCTGGAAATTATTGTTGACCGCATGAAGCGCGAATTCAACGTGGAAGCCAACGTGGGCAAGCCCCAGGTTGCCTACCGCGAAACCATTCGCCAGAAGGTTGTTGACGTGGACGGCAAGTTCGTTCGTCAGTCCGGCGGTAAGGGTCAGTACGGTCACGTGGTGTTCACTGTCGAACCTCAAGAAGCCGGTAAGGGCTTTGAGTTCGTGGACGCCATCAAGGGCGGTGTGGTTCCTCGCGAATACATCCCTGCGGTGGAAAAGGGCGTGATCGAAGCCCTGACTTCCGGCGTGCTGGCTGGCTACCCCGTGGTGGACGTGAAGGTCACGCTGACTTTCGGTTCGTACCACGATGTGGACTCGAACGAAATGGCGTTCAAGATGGCCGCTATCTTCGGTTTCAAGGAAGCTGCTCGCAAGGCCAGCCCCGTCATCCTCGAGCCTATGATGGCTGTGGAAGTGGAAACGCCTGAAGACTACGCCGGTACCGTGATGGGTGACTTGTCTTCCCGTCGCGGCATGGTGCAGGGCATGGACGACATGGTTGGTGGCGGTAAGGCCATCAAGGCAGAAGTGCCTTTGTCGGAAATGTTCGGCTACGCCACTACGCTGCGTTCGATGACGCAAGGCCGCGCCAGCTACACGATGGAGTTCAAGCACTACGCTGAAGCTCCTCGTAACGTGGCGGAAGCCATTGTGGCCGCTCGCGCTAAGTAAGCATTTCGGTCATAATCCGAAGTTCACCCGAAAACCGCATGCCGGTTTTCGGGTTTTAGTTGCCGGTCTGCGATCGCATGCCGTCCTGTTGCCTGTGCGGGGCGAAACAGCAATGCGGTGCAGACCTTAAACATCACACAGGTTTGCTCTTTTATTTGGAGAAATTGCAATGGCAAAAGAAAAGTTCGAACGGACAAAGCCCCACGTCAACGTTGGCACCATCGGTCACGTGGACCATGGTAAGACCACTCTGACAGCTGCTATCGCCACCGTGCTGTCCAAGCACTTCGGCGGCGAAGCCAAGGATTACTCCCAGATCGACAACGCGCCTGAAGAAAAGGCCCGTGGTATCACGATCAACACTTCGCACGTTGAGTACGAAACCGCTAATCGCCACTACGCTCACGTTGACTGCCCCGGTCACGCTGACTATGTGAAGAACATGATTACCGGCGCTGCTCAAATGGACGGCGCTATCTTGGTGTGCTCGGCCGCTGACGGCCCCATGCCCCAAACTCGCGAACACATCCTGCTGTCGCGTCAAGTTGGCGTGCCTTACATCATCGTCTTCCTGAACAAGGCTGACATGGTGGACGACGAAGAACTGCTGGAACTGGTCGAAATGGAAGTGCGCGAGCTGCTGTCCAAGTACGACTTCCCCGGCGACGACACCCCCATCATCCGCGGCTCCGCTAAGCTGGCCCTGGAAGGCGACCAATCCGACAAGGGTGAGCCCGCTATCCTGCGCCTGGCTGAAGCTCTGGATACCTACATCCCCACTCCCGAGCGTGCTATCGACGGCGCCTTCGTGATGCCCGTGGAAGATGTGTTCTCGATCTCCGGTCGTGGTACCGTGGTGACTGGCCGTATCGAGCGCGGTATCGTCAAGGTCGGCGAAGAAATCGAAATCGTCGGTATCAAGGACACCGTCAAGACCATCGTTACCGGCGTGGAAATGTTCCGCAAGCTGCTGGACCAAGGTCAAGCTGGTGACAACGTGGGTCTGCTGCTGCGCGGCACCAAGCGTGAAGACGTGGAACGTGGCCAAGTTCTGGCCAAGCCCGGCTCCATCAAGCCCCACACCCACTTCACCGCTGAAGTGTATGTGTTGTCCAAGGACGAAGGCGGTCGCCACACTCCTTTCTTCAACAACTACCGTCCTCAGTTCTACTTCCGTACGACTGACGTGACCGGCTCCATCGAGCTGCCAGAAGGCAAGGAAATGGTTATGCCTGGTGACAACGTGTCGATCACTGTGAAGCTGATCAACCCCATCGCCATGGAAGAAGGTCTGCGCTTTGCTATCCGCGAAGGTGGCCGTACCGTGGGCGCTGGCGTGGTTGCCAAGGTCATTGCCTAATTCTTAGAAACACTGGGAATTAACAATGTCCAAGCAAAAAATCCGCATCCGCCTGAAGGCTTTCGATTACAAGTTGATCGACCAGTCTGCAGCTGAAATCGTTGACACCGCCAAGCGTACCGGCGCTATCGTCAAGGGTCCCGTGCCCCTGCCGACACGCATGAAGCGTTTCGACATCCTGCGTTCGCCTCACGTCAATAAGACCAGCCGCGACCAGTTCGAAATCCGTACGCACCAGCGTCTGATGGATATCGTTGATCCGACTGACAAGACGGTTGACGCTCTGATGAAGCTGGACCTGCCCGCAGGTGTGGACGTCGAGATCAAACTGCAATAAGAGTTTTGAAGGCCCTCTAGGGGGCTTTTAAGGGTCTTTACTTAACGCGAACTTGCTTGAAAAAGCAGTTCGCGTTAAACTTTAGGGCTTCGCCTTTGATGCGAAGTTTTATTAACCTTCTTTCGTGCGCAAGTTGCTCTGAGCAGCGGAGCGCAACGCTGGGCCAATTGCAGTTTCAGCGGCGGAAGTTTTGGAGCAAACAAATGAGTCTGAGCAACTCCCTGGGGTTGCTGGGTCGCAAGGTGGGCATGATGCGTCTGTTCACTGATGATGGGGACGCAGTGCCTGTCACAGTGGTGGATGTATCTAACAACCGCGTGACTCAGGTCAAAACCCAAGAGAACGATGGCTATGTGGCCCTGCAGGTCACATTCGGTACACGCAAGGCCTCTCGCGTGACCAAGCCTCAAGCCGGCCACCTTGCTAAGGCAGGTGTGGAAGCCGGTGAAGTGACCCGCGAATTCCAAGTGACTGCCGAAACTGCTGGCAAGTACGCCGCTGGTGCTGTTCTGCCCGTGGCAGAACTGTTCAGCGTTGGCCAAAAGGTGGACGTGCAAGGCACTTCCATTGGTAAGGGCTACGCCGGTACCATCAAGCGTCACAACTTCAGTTCGCAGCGCGCTTCGCACGGTAACAGCCGTTCGCACAATGTCCCCGGCTCTATCGGTATGGCACAAGACCCAGGTCGCGTGTTCCCCGGTAAGCGTATGACCGGCCACATGGGCGACGAAACCGTTACTACACAAAACCTCGACGTGGTTCGTATCGACGAAGCACGCCAACTGCTCTTGATCAAGGGCGCTGTTCCTGGCTCCAAGGGTGGCTTTGTGACAGTGCGTCCCGCCATCAAGGCTACAGCTTCTAAAGGAGCGAACTAATGCAGCTCGAACTCCTGAATGAACAAGGCCAGGCTGCATCGAAGTTCGATGCACCCGAGACCGTGTTCGGTCGTGAATTCAACGAAGACCTGGTCCACCAGCTGGTGATCGCCTACCGTGCCAACGCACGTCAAGGCACTCGCGCCCAGAAGGATCGTGAACAAGTCCGTCACACCACTGCCAAGCCTTTTAAACAAAAGGGTACTGGTCGTGCACGTGCTGGTATGTCCTCCTCGCCTCTGTGGCGTGGCGGCGGTCGCATCTTCCCTAATCTGCCTGAAGAAAACTTCACGCAGAAGATCAACAAGAAGATGTACCGCGCTGGTATGACAGCCATTCTGTCGCAGCTGGCCCGTGAAGGCCGTCTGGCAGTCGTGGAATCGCTGACGCTGGATACACCCAAGACTAAGGTGCTGGCCGACAAGTTCAAGGCCATGAACCTGGAGTCTTCGGTCATGGTGATCGCCGACGAAATCGACGAAAACCTGTACCTGGCATCCCGCAATCTGAAGAACGTGTTCGTGGTTGAGCCGCGCTATGCAGACCCCGTGTCGCTGGTGCACTACAAGAAAGTGCTCATCACCAAGGGTGCGATCGACAAACTCAAGGAGATGTTCGCATGAGCACACTCAAGTTTGACGAAGGTCGTCTGATGCAAGTGCTGGTCGCTCCCATCGTGTCCGAAAAGGCCACTCTGGTTGCTGAAAAGTCCAATGCTGTGACATTCAAGGTGCTGCAGAACGCTACCAAGCCCGAAATCAAGGCCGCTGTGGAATTGATGTTCAAGGTTGAAGTGGCTGGCGTTTCCGTGGTGAACACCAAGGGCAAGACCAAGCGCTTCGGCAAGACCGTTGGCCGTCGCGACAATGTGCGCAAGGCTTACGTGATGCTCAAGCCCGGTCAAGAGCTGAACCTGTCTGGGGAGGCAGCGTAATCATGGCTGTTATCAAGCTCAAACCTACGACCCCCGGCCAACGTGGCGCGGTAAAGGTTACACGTGACCATCTGCACAAGGGTGCAGGTTTCGCCGCTCTGCTGGAACCTCAGTTCCAAAAGGCCGGTCGTAACAACAACGGTCACATCACGGTTCGCCATAAGGGCGGTGGTCACAAGCACCACTACCGCGTGGTGGACTTCAAGCGCGACAAGGACGGTATTCCCGCCAAGGTCGAGCGCATTGAATACGATCCAAACCGTACTGCTCACATCGCTCTGGTGTGCTATGCAGACGGTGAGCGTCGCTACATCATTGCTCCTCGCAACCTGGAAGTGGGCGCCACTATCGTTAGCGGCTCCGAAGCTCCTATCCGCGTGGGCAACACTTTGCCTATCCGCAACATCCCCGTGGGTTCGACCATTCACTGTATCGAACTGAAGATCGGTGCTGGTGCTCAGATCGCCCGTTCGGCTGGTACTTCTGCCACTCTGCTGGCTCGCGAAGGCATCTACGCTCAAGTACGTATGCGTTCGGGCGAAGTCCGCAAGGTGCACATCGAGTGCCGTGCCACGATCGGTGAAGTTGCCAACGAAGAACACAGCCTGCGCCGTTTGGGCAAGGCCGGTGTGAAGCGTTGGATGGGTATTCGTCCTACCGTTCGCGGTGTGGTGATGAACCCTGTGGATCACCCGCACGGTGGTGGTGAAGGCAAGACCGGTGAAGGCCGTCACGCAGTTGACCCATGGGGTAACCTGACGAAGGGCTACCGCACCCGTAACAACAAGCGCACTCAATCGATGATTGTTTCGCGTCGTAAGAAGTAAGGGGTAGCAAATGACTCGTTCTCTCAAAAAGGGCCCGTTTGTTGACCATCACTTGCTGGCCAAGGTCGAAAAGGCCGTTGCCACCAAGGACAAAAGGCCAGTGAAGACCTGGTCGCGTCGTTCCATGGTCCTGCCCGATTTCATCGGTCTGACCATTGCTGTGCACAACGGCAAGCAACACGTGCCGGTTTATGTGACTGACCAGATGGTTGGCCACAAGCTGGGTGAATTCGCGCTGACTCGTACCTTCAAGGGACACCCAGCGGACAAGAAAGCCAAGAAGTAAGGAATAGAACATGTCTGAAACACGTGCTGTTCTCCGTGGCGTCCGCTTGTCGGTTGACAAGGGTCGCCTCGTCGCGGATCTGATCCGTGGCAAGAAGGTGGATCAAGCCTTGAACATTCTCCAATTCACACAGAAAAAAGCTGCTGTGATCCTGAAGAAGGTTCTGGAATCCGCTATCGCTAACGCTGAGCACAATGACGGCGCTGACATCGACGAACTGAAGGTTACGACCATCTACGTCGAGCAAGGCACCACGCTCAAGCGTTTTACTGCTCGCGCCAAAGGCCGTGGCAACCGCATCAGCAAGCCTACCTGCCACATCTATGTGACAGTGGGTAACTGAGGCCTAAAGGAAGAATATGGGACAGAAAATCCATCCTACCGGCTTCCGTCTGGCGGTGAGCCGCAACTGGGCAAGCCGTTGGTACGCAAGCAACCGTGATTTCGCCGGCATGCTGGCCGAAGACATCAAGGTTCGTGAGTACCTGAAGGCCAAGCTGAAGAATGCTGCCGTTTCGCGCATTCTGATCGAGCGTCCTGCCAAGAACGCCCGCATCACCATTTTCTCGGCTCGTCCGGGCGTGGTGATCGGCAAGAAGGGTGAAGACATCGAGGCCCTGAAGAAGGAACTCGCTACTCGCCTGGGCGTGCCTGTTGCTGTGAACATCGAAGAAGTGCGCAAGCCCGAAATCGATGCCAAGCTGATCGCTGACTCGATCACTCAGCAGCTGGAAAAGCGCATCATGTTCCGTCGCGCCATGAAGCGCGCCATGCAGAACGCCATGCGTCTGGGTGCTCAAGGCATCAAGATCATGTCTTCTGGCCGTCTGAACGGTATCGAAATCGCTCGTACTGAGTGGTACCGTGAAGGCCGCGTGCCACTGCACACACTGCGTGCTGACATCGACTACGGCTTCTCCGAAGCCAAGACGACGTACGGCATCATTGGTGTGAAGGTCTGGGTCTACAAGGGTGATACCTTGGGCCGTAACGACCTGCCCGCTGTGGAAACGCCTCGTCCTGACGACGAACGCCGTCCTCGCGGCCCCCGTCGCGATGGTCGTCGTGATAGCCGCGACGGCGCTGGCCGTGGTGGTCGTCGTCCCGCTGGCACCAATGCGGCTCCTGCCGATGGCAGCGATAAGCCTGCCGGCGCTGGTGCTGATTCCGTTAAGCGCGTTCGCAAGACTGACGCGCCCGCTGCAGCTGCAGCGGACGGTAAAGGAGAATAAAGATGCTGCAACCTGCTCGCCGCAAATACCGCAAGGAGCAAAAGGGTCGCAACACCGGTATCGCAACGCGTGGTAACTCCGTTGCTTTCGGTGACTTCGGCCTGAAGTCCACTGACCGCGGCCGTCTGACGGCCCGCCAGATCGAAGCTGCACGTCGTGCAATTTCCCGTCACGTCAAGCGTGGTGGTCGTATCTGGATCCGCGTGTTCCCGGACAAGCCAATCTCTACCAAGCCCGCAGAAGTGCGTATGGGTAACGGTAAGGGCAACCCCGAGTACTACGTGGCCGAAATTCAGCCCGGCAAGGTGATCTACGAAATCGTAGGTGTGCCTGAAGAGCTGGCTCGTGAAGCGTTCCGCCTGGCTGCTGCAAAGCTGCCTCTGCGTACGACCTTCGTGTCTCGTCACATTGGTGCTTAAGGAGATCAACATGACAAAATCTGCTGAACTCCGCCAAAAAGACGTGGCCGGTCTGGAAGCTGAAGTGAAGTCCTTGCAAAAGGCTCACTTTGGTCTGCGCATGCAAAAAGCCACGCAACAACTGGGCAACACTGCGACTATCAAGGCTACACGCCGTGACATCGCTCGTGCCAAGACCATCCTTGCTGAAAAGCAAGCCGCTAAGTAAGGAGCCGACATGACGGAAGCTAAAACATCCCTCAAGCGCACCTTGATTGGCAAGGTGGTCAGCGACAAGCGT
Source organism: Comamonas aquatilis (assembly GCF_965139575.1). NCBI lineage: Bacteria > Pseudomonadati > Pseudomonadota > Betaproteobacteria > Burkholderiales > Comamonadaceae > Comamonas > Comamonas aquatilis. Next base: position 85,135 of record NZ_CBCSIW010000006.1, read on the forward strand.
GCCAAGACTGTGACCGTTCTGGTTGAACGCCGCGTCAAGCACCCTATCTACGACAAGATCATGATCAAGTCGAGCAAGTACCACGCTCACGACGAGCAAGGTGAGTACAAGCTGGGTGACGTGGTTGAAATCACCGAGAGCCGTCCTCTCTCCAAGACCAAGAACTGGGTTGCTACCCGCTTGGTACAAAAGGCTGCTCTGGTGTAAGCCTAACTAGGCCCGCCGGCTGCAAAGCCCTAGAAAACGACCCACAATGTGGGTCGTTTTTTCGTTTCCGGACCCGCCATTTCGGTGGGCCTGTTTTGCACCCAAAAGGAGATAGTAATGATCAAAGTTGGAGACTCCCTGCCCGCAGTGACCTTGATGGAATATGTGGAAGTGGAAGGCAATGGCTGCAGCATTGGCCCCAACCCCGTCAAGCTGCCTGAAGCGCTGGCCGGCAAGACCATTGCATTGTTTGCACTGCCCGGTGCTTTCACGCCCACCTGCTCCGCACAGCATTTGCCTGGCTACGTGGCCAAGGCCGAGGAATTCAAGGCTGCAGGCGTGGACGAAATCTGGTGCCTGTCCGTGAACGACGCTTTCGTGATGGGTGCCTGGGGTCGCGACCAGAAGGTGGCCGGCAAGGTGCGCATGATTGCCGACGGCGATGCTGCTTTCGCCAAGGCCGTGGGCCTGACGCTGGATCTGAACGGCAAGGGCCTGGGCCTGCGCGCCAATCGCTTCTCCATGCTGGTCAAGGATGGCAAGCTGGTTTCGCTGAACGTGGAAGGTCCTGGTAAGTTTGAAGTCAGCGACGCCGACACACTGCTGCAACAAGTCAAGGCTTAACGCGGCTTGCCGGAGTTCGCGCCCCTCTGAGGCCGGCTCCGGTTGCCACAAAGCCTCGCTGTCATGCAGCGGAGCTGGTGCCGAAATGCAGAACGCCCGGACCTATGGTCTGGGCGTTTTTGCTGGTGCGGGGTCTAATCGGACGGATAGGTGCGTTCAGTACAAAGCGACCTTGAGGTAGTGTGCGCCCTGCAAGGGATTGTGATAGTAAGGCTCGATGGGCTCGAAGCCCAGATCCACGTAGAGGGCACGCGCGGATTCCATCTCGTCCAGCGTGTCGAGCAGCACATGGTCGTATCCCGCTTGTCTGGCGGCATCCAGCATGGCCTCTGCCAGCTGACGGCCCAAGCCAAAACCTCTGAAGGGCTTGCGTACAAAAAGGCGCTTCATTTCTGCCGCATTGGGGTAGTCGCAGTCGTCAAGCGGGCGCAGGCCACAGCAGCCAGCAAGGGCTCCGTCCACACATGCCAGCAGAAGCTGGCCACGAGGGCTGGCATATTCACCGGGCAGATCGGCGATTTCTGACTCGAATCCTTGAAATTCCAGGTCGATACTCAGGCTGTCCGCATACTCTCGGAAGATCTGGCGCACCTGGTGCATTTCTTCCGGTTGAGTGGGATTCAGCAAGTCCACGGCAGGCTTGTCCACGGCAACTTGGCAATGATGAAAGAAGAGTCAGTGTAGCGGCAAGCGCCTTGCATGGTTAAAGCCTGGCTGACAACTCTGCCCTGACCGGGTTCAAAATCCTGCACTTTGACCCAGCTGGTTCACCCACCAGGCCAGGCCGGATGCCAGCACGGCCAGTGCTGCGGCCAGCAGGCGTCTGGCTGCTGTATCGCGGGTGCTGGGGACGGGCAATGCCAGGGTTTTGTCACCGGTCACCATGGCCGTGACCAGACCGCGTTTTTTGTGGCTGTAGTAAGCCACGGCCACCAGGTGCAGGCCCAGCAATGCGTAAATCAGGTACTGGCCCCAGTGGACGTGGTAGTTGGTGGCCAGAGAAACCGTGTCGCCTGAGACAAAGCGGGTCAGCGAGCCGCTGAAGGCAATTTCGTCGTCGCTGAGCAAGCCGCTGGCAACCTGTGCAATCAAGACCAGCAGCATGGCAAAAACCGACAAGGCGCCCAGCGGGCTGTGGCCGGCGCTGTCCTGCACACGGCCTTTGCCGCGCACATGGCGCAGCAGTGCAGCAGGTGAATGGAAGAAATTACCGAAGCGCGACCAGTAACCTCCGACCAGACCCCAGAGCAGGCGAAAAATCAGCAGGGCCAGCACGGCATGCCCCAGGCTCAAATGCCAGTTCATCGCATTGCCGCCCAGCTTGGCCGTCACCACCAGGGCCACAATGCACAGGGCCAGCAGCCAGTGAAAAAGACGCGTGGGCAAATCCCAGATTCGAACGGTGTGAGAGCTATGGCTGAGAGTGTGCTTGGCAGGCTCATTCATGGAGGTGCTCCATCCGGGTGGATTGAGAAATGTGGATTGCGACTGTCTGCATTGTGCCGTGAGGAGTGTCCAGGGCTTGTCTGGCGCGTCCATGCCTGGATTTGGAGCTCCTGCCTTGTGAGTCTCCTCTGCGATACTGCGCTGGCCGCTACCGACGGTAGATTGTTGTTTCAAAAGAAAGGATACCCCGATGAAAGCTTTCTCTACCTTGGCTCTGGCTGCCGTGATCGCCACCGTGGCCCTGCCGGCTTCGGCGCAATTTTCCAAACCCGAAGATGCCATCAAATACCGTCAAAGTGCCCTGAGTGTCATGGGCACGCACTTCGGCCGCCTGGGTGCCATGGCCAATGGCAAGATCCCTTTTGATGCCAAGAGTGCGCAGGAAAGCGCCGAGATCGTGGCTTTCATGGCCAAGTTGCCTTGGTCGGGTTTTGGTACCGGCACCGATGGCGGCAAGGCCAAGCCCGAGATCTGGAAGGAGCAGGCCAAGTTTCATGATCTGAGCGGCAAGATGGAGGCGGAAACCGTCAAGCTCAATGCGGCGGCCAAGACCGGCAATCTGGACAACCTCAAAGCCGCCTTTGGTCCTGCGGCCAACAGCTGCAAGAGCTGCCACGACAGCTTCAGAAACAAATGATCTCTGAGGGGGCAGGCATGAAAAAACCGGCAAATTGCCGGTTTTTGTTTTTTACAGTGCCTGCGCTTGCTGGACTTGGATTTCAGGCTGTTTTGCCTTGAATCCAATGCAGATAAAGCGTTGGCAGCTATTGATTTTGATAAGGCTTAGGCGCTTGCGGGTTCTGCCAGTAGTTTTTCGATCAGCTTGTGCAGTTCGGCAAAGTCAGGCGCACCGATATAGCTCTTCACAATCTCGCCGCGCTTGTTGACGATAAAGGTGGAGGGCGTGAGCTTGACGTCGCCCCAGGCCTTGGCCACGTTGCCCGTGTTGTCCAGCGCCACTTGGAAAGGAACCTTGCGCGACTCGACAAAGTTCACCACATAGCTGGGCGGGTCGTAGCTCATGGCGACGGCCAGGGTGTTGAAACCCTTGTCCTTGTACTTGTTGTAGGTGCTGATGATCTCGGGCATTTCTGCCACGCAGGTCGTGCAGCTGGTGGCCCAGAAGTTCACCAGCGTGACCTGGCCTTTGAGGTCGGATGTCGTCTTCTGGCTGCCGTCGAGCAGCACAAAAGTAGACTGAGGTGCCGCAGATTGGCCGGCCCCGGTATACACCCATGCCCCGACGCCGATGACGGCTGCGGCCGCCAGGCCTGCGATCCAAGTTTTGCTTGCCATAAGATCTTGATTGTGCCTAGAAATTAAGCACATTGCTGTTCTAGGTCATTGGAGCCTGTGCTGGCGCAAAAGTTCAGCCTGCGAGTGGGAGAAAGACTTTTCTCTACGGGTCATCCCTAGGCGTTGGCGGCTGGGGCGGGCATGGCGGCTCCAGATAATGCAGACATGACACAACAGGCATGGACGGGCATATGTTGAAGACCAGGGCGGGCACTGCTGCGCGCTGGCTTGCGCTGACCATAGTGCTGTCTGGCTGCAGCCCGGCGCTCAACTGGCGCACCGTGCAGCTCAAGAATGCACCGCTACAAATTCTGTTGCCCTGCGACGCGCAAACCGCCAGCCGCGATGTGCCCATGGGGGGCGAGCAGGTATCCATGGCCATGGTGGGCTGCGAGGCGGATCATGCCACTTATGCGGTGTCTCACTTTCTGCTCAAAGAGCCTGCGCAGGCTGCCGAGACCTTGGCGCGCTGGCAGGAGGCCGTCTTGGCCCAGTTGCATGCATCAAAGCCGTTGCAGGCCGGAGGTGATGCTGTATTTGTGCCCAAAGGCGCGCTGAATTTGCCGCAATCCATACGCAGCAGGCTGGAGGGCGTGGGGCCACAGGGCCAAAAACTCATAGGCCACGGCGCATGGTTTGCGCGGCTGGAGGATGACAAAGGGGTGCGCATCTACCATGCCGTGATCTATGCCGACAAACCCAGGCCGGAAGCTGCGCAGGTTTTTTTTGCGGGGCTGCAGCTGCAGTAGCGGCCGTCATCGTCCCCATATTCACCATGCTGTACGCGCCAATGTGCAAGATCTCCCGCCGGCGCGCCATAATTTGCCATCAAGAACTGTGACTACATGACCACGCGCATTCTTTTGCTCACCCACGCCCCGCTGGCCTCCGCGCTGCGCGAATGCGCGCTGCACGTGTTTGCCGACAGCGCCGACGATGTGCTGGCACTGGATGTGCCGGCTCAGGAGCCGCCGGAAAGCACGCTGCAGCGGGCTCGGGAGATGTTGGAAGCGCATGGAGGTATGTCTCTGCCCACATTGGTGCTGACCGATCTCTTCGGCGCCACGCCTTGCAACGTGGCTCAGCGTCTGGTGGCGCAGCTGCCCGCGCGGCTGGTGGCCGGGGTGAACCTGCCCATGCTGTTGCGCTCCATAGGCTATAGGCAGGAAGCGCTGGATGCGCTGGTGTCGCGTGCCATGGTGGGCGGCAGCCAGGGCGTCATGCAGGTGGCCAGCAGTTCATTGCAAAATCAAAGCGCACGACCTTCTCATGATCAAGACTCATATCACCATCAGCAATAAGCTGGGCCTGCACGCCCGCGCCTCGGCCAAGCTCACCAAACTCGCCGGCAGTTTCCCTTGCGAAGTTTGGCTGACAAAGGGTGAGCGTCGCATCAACGCCAAAAGTATCATGGGCGTGATGATGTTGGCTGCAGGCATTGGCTCCGCGGTGGAGCTGGAGACCGATGGCGAACGCGAGCAGGAAGCCCTGGATGCCTTGGTCGCCTTGATCAATGACAAATTTGGCGAAGGCCAGTAAGTAGCAAGATCGCTTTGCCGCCACAGTGTGACGGGGGAGCTTCTGGGCGCGGGGCGGGACACTTGTTGCATTTCGATGCAGCAGGCGAATGGCCGCCTGGCGATCCGGAGCAAGCAAAAACAATCGCGTCATTCGCGAAAGGGCAGTCGCTATGACATTTGCAATCCACGGCCTGGCCGTGTCACGGGGTATTGCGATTGGGCGTGCGGTGGTGGTGGCCTCCAGCCGCATGGAGGTGGTGCACTACTTCATTCACCCGGAGCAGATCGAGTCTGAAATCGCGCGGGCACGCAGTGCGCGCAACTCGGTCATCGACGAGTTGAGGCGTCTGCAGGAAGAAATGCCCAAGGATGCACCCGGCGAGCTGGATGCTTTGCTGGACGTGCACCTGATGCTGCTGCAGGACGATGCACTGGCAGAAGCCATACGTCACTGGATATCGGACCGCCTGTACAACGCCGAATGGGCATTGACTACGCAGTTGGAGATCGTCTCGCGTCAGTTTGACGAGATGGATGACGAGTATCTGCGTGAGCGCAAGGCCGACCTGGAACAGGTGGTGGACAGGATTTTGCGCCATATGAAAGGCGTGCCCAATCCGGTCGGTGCGCCTCAGGTTGCCCCCCAGGATGGCGTCCATGAATCGCCGCTGGTGCTGGTGGCCCAGGATCTTTCGCCTGCCGACATGTTGCAGTTCAAGAGCAAGGTGTTTGCCGGTTTCATCACCGCCGTGGGCGGCAAGACCAGCCATACCGCCATCGTGGCGCGCAGCATGGACATTCCAGCGGTGGTGGGCGCGCGCGCGGCCAGCCAGCTGATCCGCCAGGACGACTGGGTCATCATCGACGGCAACGAAGGCGTGGTCATCGTCGATCCCTCGCCCATCATTCTGGCCGAGTACGGTTTCAGGCAACGCCAGAACGAGCTGGAGCGCGAGCGTTTGTCGCGCCTGCGCTTCACGCCCTCGCTCACCATGGACGGACAAAAAGTGGAGTTGCTGGCCAATATCGAGCAGCCCGGCGATGGCCCGGCTGCCGTGCATGCCGGGGCCGTGGGCGTGGGGCTGTTTCGCACCGAGTTCCTGTTCATGGGACGGGGCGGCAATCTGCCCGGCGAGGAAGAGCAATACCGCGCCTACCGCGAAGCCATTGACGGCATGCAAGGCATGCCGGTCACCATACGCACGCTGGATGTGGGCGCCGACAAGCCGCTGGACAAAGCACAGCCCAAGGACTATTACCTGAACCCCGCTCTGGGTCTGCGCGCCATTCGCTGGAGCCTGGCGGATACCGCCATGTTCCGCACCCAGCTGCGTGCCATTTTGCGTGCGGCGGCGTACGGGCAGATTCACCTGCTGTTTCCCATGCTGGCCCACCGCAGCGAGATCGAGCAGACCCTGGCCCAGCTGCGCCAGGCGCAAAGCGAGCTGGATATGCGTGGTCTGCCTTATGGCCCGGTCAAGTTGGGAGCCATGATCGAGATACCGGCTGCTGCGCTGGTGGTGCGTACCTTCCTCAAGTACTTTGACTTTCTCTCCATAGGCACCAATGACCTGATCCAGTACACGCTGGCCATTGATCGTGCCGATGAAACCGTGGCCCATCTCTACGACCCCATGCACCCGGCGGTGCTGCGCCTGGTGTCCGAAGTGATTGCCGCGGCCGATGCGGCCGGCAAGCCAGTCTGTGTCTGTGGCGAAATGGCCGGCGACGTAAGCATGACCCGGCTGCTCCTGGGCTTGGGTTTGCGCAGTTTCTCCATGCATCCCGCCCAGATCCTGGCCGTCAAGCAGGAAATCCTGCGAGCCGATACGCAAAAACTGGCTCCCTGGGCGCAGCAAGTGATGAATAGCGAAGACCCGGCGGAACTGCTGGCACCCTAGCCCGCAATGGCTGGCACGCCGCCACAAGGTGCACAGGGCGGCTGGCGGCCTTCGTGCTTCGGAGGCCGGGAAGCCATGGCCTGGAATTGTTTGCAATGCTTGACGATGTGGCGTTGCCTGGCGGCAACATGACGGCCCGAGTTCAGGCCCTCAGCGGTCGAAACGCGCATTTACAAATTTAATTGCGATTGATTCTCATTTGCTGTTATAGTTGCATCCAGCTTGTAGCGAATCACTCTGGTGGGGTTCATGCGCTACACAGCTCAGTTTCATCGTGGGGCGACTCGCCAGGCCAGTTCAGCCTGCAGTCGTTTTTGCCAGCCAGCGGTTTGCCGGTTAGCCAGGCTTTTTTTGCGATGACTCTGGATATTCAATATTGATAGCTGCCAGCGTGTGCTGGCTCTGGTTTATTGATTAAAAATTGATTGAAATTCAAGCGGAGATAGCGGTAGCTGCTCCGCTTTTTTGCATTTCAGAATCGACAAGTCGATAGTCTCAATCGTCTTGGCTGTCCAGTTGATGCAGTAATTACATGGACTTGGTCGTAACAACTGCTCACGTTGCAGAACTTTTTTATAGTCGTTGGGTCTGTGGAGTGTGCGCAAACTTTCGTGTGATGCACACCTGTCAAAAGCTCAGGCCCTTGGATTTCTGGTAGCGCAAACAGTCGCCAACACGCGTCTACCAGCTCACACGCAAGCGCTAGATGGCCGCACCGGTGTTGCGACTCACCGGCAGGCCTGAAAGGCATGCATGAAGCTTCTTTCTGTAATCGGGACCCGCCCCGAAGCCATCAAGATGGCCCCCGTGGTGCGTTTGCTCGCCGCCACCCCCTGTATGGACTCCGTGGTCTGTGTGACCGGCCAGCACCGCCACATGCTCGAGCAGGTGCTGGAGCTGTTCGACATCCAGCCCCAGCATGATCTGTCGGTGATGGCGCAAGGCCAGACGCTCAACAGCCTCTCGGCCCGCATTCTGCAAGGTATGGACGAGCTGCTGGTGCAGCTCAAGCCGGATCGCGTGCTGGTGCACGGCGATACCACCACGGCCATGGCCGCCGCCATGGCAGCGTTTCACCGTCATATCCCCGTGGTGCATGTGGAGGCCGGGCTGCGTACCGGTTCGCTGGCCGAGCCATGGCCCGAGGAAATGAACCGCCGCGTGATCGATGTGATGGCCGAGCTGATGTTTGCCCCCACCGAAAAAGCCAAGGCCAATCTGCTGGCCGAAAACCTGCAGGGCGAAATTCATGTGGTCGGCAATACCGTGATCGATGCCCTGCAGTGGGTGGCGCGGCGCTTTGAAAACGATGCGGCCCTGCGCGAGAGCGTGGATGCGCGCCTGCCGCAGCTGACCGAAGGCAAACGCATGGTGCTGCTGACCAGCCACCGCCGCGAAAACCATGGCGATGGCCTGGGCCAGATCTGCGATGCGGTGGTCGAGCTGGTGGCCGGTGGCGAGGTGGAGGTGGTCTACCCTGTCCACCTCAATCCGCTGGTGCTGGATGTGGTGCAGCAGCGCCTGGGCCGGGTGACTGGCGTGCATCTGATCGAGCCGCAGGACTATCTGGGTTTTGTGCGCCTGATGCAGCGTGCATTCCTGGTGCTGACCGATTCCGGAGGCGTTCAGGAAGAAGCTCCAGCGCTGGGCAAGCCCGTGTTGCTGCTGCGTGATGTGACCGAGCGCCCTTCGGTGGTGGAGGCCGGTGTGGTCAAGCTGGTGGGTACCGACAGGCAGCGCATTGTGACGGCCGTCCGTGAGCTGCTGCACGACAGTGTCGCCTATGAGCGCATGACCCGTGCCGCCCATCCTTACGGCCACGGCGACGCCAGCGAGAAGATCGTGCAGATCCTGCTGAAGGCGAAGGCCGCGTGATGGTGGAGATGCAGCCGTTTTCCGACTTTTTCAGCGCCAACTACCGTGCTTTGGAGATCGCCACGGCCTTTGTCGCCGTGGTGGTGCTGATCTCCAGCATCGACGATCTGTTCATTGACGCCAGGTACTGGATTCGCGAAATCTGGCGCCATCTGCGCGTCAAGCCTTTGCACACGGCGCTCACGCCTGCGCAGCTGCGCTCCGTGCCCGAAAAGCCCATTGCCATCATGGTGCCGGCCTGGCAGGAGCACGACGTCATCGCCTCCATGATCGAGAACATGGTGGCCACGCTGGAATATCGGGAGTTCATGGTCTTTGTGGGTACTTACCCCAACGACCAGCGCACGATCGACGAGGTGGAGCGCATGCGCCGCCGCTACAAGCAGCTGGTACGGGTGCAGGTGCCGCATGACGGCCCCACCTGCAAGGCCGATTGCCTGAACTCGATTGTGCAAAGCATTGAGCAGACCGCGCACAAGCGCGGCATAGAGTTTGCCGGCATGGTGCTGCATGACAGCGAGGATGTGCTGCACCCGCTGGAACTCAAATACTTCAACTACCTGCTGCCGCGCATCGACTTCATCCAGCTGCCCGTGACCTCGCTGGAGCGCAACTGGAATGAATGGGTGGCCGGCGTTTACATGGATGAGTTTGCCGAATGGCACGCCAAGGATCTGGTGGTGCGCGAGAGCATGAGTGGCATGGTGCCTTCGGCCGGCGTCGGCACTTGTTTCTCGCGCAAAGCCATGCTGGCGCTGATTGCCGAAACGGATGGCCAACCCTTCAACCCCGATACGCTGACCGAGGATTACGACGTGGGCACGCGTCTGGCGCGCATGGGCATGCGGCAGATTTTTGGCAAGTTCCCGGTGCAGTACCGTGTCAAGCGCAAAGGCTGGACGGGCAAGGAAAAGCAGATCGAGATCACCATGCCGCTGGGCGTGCGCGAGTTCTTTCCCAATACTTTTCGCACGGCCTACAGACAAAAAGCGCGCTGGACGCTGGGCATAGGTCTGCAAGGCTGGGAGCAGGTGGGCTGGCAGGGCAATGCCGCCGTCAAATACCTGTTGTTCCGGGACCGCAAAGGCCTGATCACGGCCTTTGTGGCGATTGCTGCGTATCTGATTTTTTTCAATTACATGTTGCTGGCGCTGTTGGGTGTCATGGGCTGGTGGAGTGACGGCCTGCCTCCCATCCAGTCGCTGGCGCACTGGGTGCAGGTGGTGATTGCGCTGAACTTCATGGCCTTACTGTTGCGCATGGCGCAGCGCGCTTATTTTGTGGGCCGTATCTATGGCGGCGTGCATGCGCTGCTGTCCATTCCGCGCATGGTGGTGGGCAACTTCATCAATGCCGCAGCCGCAGGCCGCGCCTGGAAGCAGTATCTGAGCCACAAGCTCTTTGGCAGCAAGCTGGTCTGGGACAAGACCATGCACGACTTCCCCACGGTGGAGCAGCTGGCAGAGCAGAAACAGCATCTGGGCGATCTGCTCAAAAGCTGGCAGGCGATTGATGCCGAAACGCTGGATGCTGCTCTGGAGCAGCAGGCCCAGACCGGCGGTACGCTGCTGGGCCAGGTGCTGCTCCAGAACGGCTGGGTGGATGAGGACCTGCTGGCGGAAGCCCGGGCCTATCAGGCCGATCTGCCGCGACTGCATCTGACCGATGGCCAGGAGCGTATCGACCTGAGTCTGCTGCCGGCGCGAGACATGATTCGCTGGCGCATGTTGCCGCTGGCCAGCAGCGATGAAAGCGCCCTGCATGTGGCGGTGGCCTCGGTCTTGCCCGAGACCGTACAGGCGCAGCTGCAAGCGCGCTTGAAGCGCCCCTTGCGTCAGCTGGTGGTACGTGAGGGCGACATTGCCGCAGGTTTGCGCCAGTTGAGCGGGATGGCCGAGGAAGAGGGCGGTGCGTCGGCCGCTTTGCTGGGCGACTGCCTGATCTATCAGGGGGATCTCAGCCGCGAGGCACTGGACCAGGTTTTGGACTCTTATGACGCAGCCCGCCATGGGCGCCTGGGTGGCCATCTGGTGCTCCAGGGTTTGGTGACGCCAGAGCAGCTCGACAAGGCTTTGCTGGAGCAGCAAAGAGCGCGACTCAAACCGTCTGAGGAGGAGGGTGAATGACAGAGAGAACTCGCGGACCTATGCCGGCGCTGATGTCGGCCATTTTTGTCGCTCTGTTAGGCAGCGCGGCCGGCGTGCAGGCGCAGGAACGCGCTCTCACGGGCGCGGCCTGGCAGCATGCCGACCGTGCCTACAAGGCCTATGCCAAGGGCGACTATGTCCATGCCTTGCAAGAGGCTCGGGCCGCACGCCGCCTGCGCCCCGATGTGCCACGTCTGCAGGCGTTGGAAGAGCAGGCGCGGGCGACGGTAGATGCCGCCAATGCGGCCAGCGCTGCTCAAGAGAAAGCCCGGCGCGCCCAGGCCCTGGCCCAGCAGGCATATGCCAAGGCGCAGCAGCCTGAGCAAGTGGATGCGGCGGTCGCTCTCATCCGTCAGGCTTTGCAGCTCAATCCCCAGCCCTTGCCCTGGCATGTGCTGCAGGCCCGCTTGCTGTTGAGCGCTCAGCGCTGGAGCGAGGTGGATGCAGGCCTGCAAATCCATCCAAATCAGTCCGCTCTGCTGCAAGCCAAAGCCTATGCATTGTTGCAGCAAGGCCAGGACGTGCAGGCGCTGCAGGTGCTTGATCAGACGCTGAGCAGCGCTTCCGGTCTGAGTGCCGATGCGCGGGCCGGCCTGTTGCGCCAGGGGGCGGATACGGCACTGGCAGCCGGGCAGCTGGCACAAGGACGTGAGTGGGCCCGGCAATTGCAGACTATGTCTGCCGAGAATGCGGCCCAAGACGCGGCAGTGCGCCTGCAGCTCTTGCAATCTGGCCTCTCTTTCCAACTGTCCATGCCAGCGCCCGATTTGAGCTGCAATGCAGAGGCAGTCTGCACAGCCAGCTATGCATTTGATATTGAAAACGGCTTGGCCAATGCTGCTTATGCGGCGGCGCGGCTGCAGCAGTGGCCGCAGGTGCAGAGCTTGTCCCAGACATTGCTGAAGCTGCAGCCCGCCAAAGGCGCTTGCTGGCAGCTGCTGATTGCGGCGCTGCAAGGCCAGGGGCAGGGCGATGTGGCTCGCACCCAGGCGCAGCAGGCCTTGCAGGCCATGGCGGGCCAGGACTCCGGCTTGAAGCCTGCCGAACTGGCCCAGATCGCCCATACTGCGGGCGACAAGCAGGCCGAAGCCGATTTCTACACCGCGGCCGAGCAGGGGCATGCGCTGCCAGCGGCTCAACTTGAAGATGCGGCATTTGCCGCCGAGCATGTGGGCGACAGCCGTGCCGCCGTACGCCGCCATGTGGCGGCTCTCGACAGCGCCGATACCGGGCAGATCCGCTTCACGTCCCAGCAGCGTCAGGATGTGCGCCTTGCCGTGGGCGATCTGGATCGGCAGTGGGGCAGCTCGGCCGGGGTTTTCAGCAGCCGCGGCAGCACCTTGCCGGGTGGGCAAAGCGGTTCGAGCGGCTATCGCAGCCTGCAGACCGTGGGCGAGGTGTTCTGGCGGCCGCAGCAACTGCGTGGCGACGGCACGTTTGTCGATCTGTATGGCCGTTACATGGGCAATCTGCGTGCTGCACCGCAAGAGGCTACGGGGCCTGAGTCATCGCAGCTGGCGCTGGGGATTCGCGCCAAGCCTTTTGGCAGCCAGAACCTGATCGTGGCGGCGGAGCGCTGGCAAAAGCTGGGTGCAGCCAGCCGCAATGACTGGCTGTTGCGCGCCGCGTACTCCTACACCAAGGACATGTATGGCCCGGTGAACCGCGAGCGCTGGATGACTGGCGATCTGTATCTGGAGGCCGGGCGCTATCTGCAATCGGGCGAAAAATACGCCACGGGCGAGCTGCGTTACGGCCCGCAGTGGCGGCTGCGTGGTTCGGATTCTGGCAACTGGGGGCTGTGGGGTTATGGCGTGGCGGCTGCCGAGTACAACAGCAGCTACAGGCGCACCGGGGCCGGCAGCGTCGGTGTGGGCGTGAGCCTGAGGCGCTGGTTGCGTGAAGACCGCACACATGCGGGTCGCTCCTGGGTGGATTTCACCGTGCAGTATCGTGTGCGCATGGGGGGCGATGACAGAGCCAGCGGGCTGGTCGCCCGTGCCTCCTGGTATTACTGAGAAGGCCCTCACTTGTACACACGTAGAACCGCAGTCTCTGCTGCCTTGCTGCTGCCCAGCCTAGGCATAGCCCAGAGAGCGCCGCCCATGCCGCCGGTCAAGGTTTCAGGCATGGTCTGGCAGCCCGATAACGCCACGTCCAGGCCCAAGGGCGAGTGGCAGCGCCTGGGTATTCAAACGCTGCTGATCCAGTGGCTGGCTACCGATGATGGCAGCGGCAAGCTGTGGCGCACGCCCGCGCTGGAGAGCCTGCCCGGCCAGCCCTGGGCGCAAAGCATTATTGCCGGCCTAGTCGGAGATTACGACGAGCCGCGTGCGCGCCGCCGGGTAGAGCTGCTGGCGCAGGCTTCGGCCCGGCTGGCCAAGGAAGCCCTGCCTTTTCAGCCAGTGGGCTGGTATTTTCCGGTGGAGTCTGACCCCAGCTGGAAGGAGGTGAGTCGCCTGGCCGAGAGCCTGCAGAATCTGCCGCGCCCGCTGTGGGTCAGCGCATACGACAACAGCAATCTGGGGCCCAAGGCTTTTGCCCGCTGGGTCAAGCGTTGGCTGCCGCCGGATGTGGGGCTGTTCTTTCAGGATGGCGTGGGTCTGCACACCCGCAGTGCTGCCACGGCGGCGCGCTATGCGCTGGCGCTGGCTGATGCCGTGGGCTGGCAGCGGCTGAAGGTGATTGCAGAGGCCTTCAGGCCCGATGGCGCCGGGCATTTCCGCAGTGCCACGGCGCAGGAGCTGCGCGCCCAGCTCTCGTTTTATGCGGGCTGGCCGGTGCTGGTGTTTGACGGGCCGCATTATTTGACGCCGGCGCTGGTGGAAGCGCTAGTGCAATCAAAACCATAGCTGCTTGCGCTTGTGCATTAAGCGATAGCAGCCGATCTGGCAATAAAAAAGCAGCCGCGTGGGCTGCTTTTTTATGGAGCGTCTGCAATCACACGCCAGCGGCATGGGCCTGCTGGTCGGCGTGGTAGCTGGAGCGCACCATGGCGCCCACGGCCGCGTGGGAAAAGCCCATTTTGTAGGCCTCTTCTTCGAACATCTTGAAGGTGTCCGGGTGCACATAGCGGCGCACCGGCAGATGGCTGTTGGTGGGCGACAGATACTGGCCGATGGTCAGCATGTCGATGTTGTGGGCACGCATATCGCGCATCACTTGCAGGATTTCTTCGTCGGTTTCACCCAGGCCGACCATGATGCCGCTCTTGGTGGGCACATCGGGGTGCAGTTCCTTGAACTTCTTCAAGAGGTTCAGCGAGAACTGGTAGTCCGAGCCGGGACGCGCTTCCTTGTACAGACGGGGCGCGGTTTCCAGGTTGTGGTTCATTACATCGGGTGGAGCCGACTTGAGAATCTCAAGCGCACGATCGTCGCGGCCGCGGAAATCGGGCACCAGAATCTCGATCTGCGTGGTGGGAGAGAGTTCGCGGATGTTCTTGATGCATTCCACAAAGTGGCCGGAGCCACCGTCGCGCAGGTCGTCGCGGTCCACGCTGGTGATCACCACGTATTTCAGGCGCAGCGCAGCAATGGTGCGCGCCAGATTCAACGGCTCGTTCACATCCAGCGGATCGGGACGGCCGTGGCCCACGTCGCAGAACGGGCAGCGGCGCGTGCACTTGTCACCCATGATCATGAAGGTGGCCGTGCCCTTGCCAAAGCATTCGCCGATGTTGGGGCAGCTGGCTTCCTCGCACACGGTGTGCAGATTGTTCTTGCGCAGAATGTCCTTGATTTCGTAAAAACGCGTGCTGGGGCTGCCCGCCTTGACGCGGATCCACTCGGGTTTCTTGAGAACTTCAGCCTGCTCCACCTTCACGGGGATGCGCGCCAGCTTGGCGGCAGCCTTTTGCTTGGCCAGCGGGTTGTAGTTTTCGGCGGACTGCGCTTCGCGCACGACTTCGTTGGTGCTCATGATCTTGCCTCTACGGGGATAGCCGTTTTTGCAGCTGGTGGCCAAGCACGTGCGCGGCCTCATCCCAGGTTGTCTTGATGCCGATTGTAGAAAGGTCCACTGTCTTCAGTCCTGCATATCCGCAAGGGTTGATTCGCAAATAAGGTTCCAAATCCATGTCGACATTGAAGGCCACTCCGTGGTAGGTGCTGTGGCGGCTCACTTTGATGCCCAGGGCTGCAATCTTGCCCAGGCCCTCGAAATGCGGCTCGGGTGCAGGGCTGCCCGGCTCGCGGTGTTGCGGGCGCTGCTCCAGGATGGCATGGCTGCGCGGGTCATCCAGGCGCACATAAATGCCGGGAGCTCCCGCCACGCGGTGGCCGGTCACGCCAAAGTGATCCAGGGTGCGGATCACGGCATCTTCCAGGCGGTACACGTATTCCTTGACGAAATAGCCGGTGCGCTGCAGATCCAGCAGCGGATAGGCCACCACCTGGCCCGGGCCGTGATAAGTCACCTGCCCGCCACGATTGGTGGCCACTACGGGAATGTCTCCGGGCTGCAGCAAATGGTCGACTTTGCCTGCAAGCCCTTGAGTGAAGTGCGGAGTATGCTCACAAATCCATAGCTCATCACGCGTAGCCGCATTGCGCGTGCGCGTGAATTCCTGCATGGCTGCGACCGTGCTTTCATAGCCCGTGCGGCCCAGGATGCGCAGATCCATGGGCTCGGGGGGGCTGAGGTCGGCGGGTGTGCTGTGAGCGACTGCCGCGTCGATCACAGCACCACCTTCACCAGCGGGTGAGAGGTGAGTGCGCGGTAGAGGTTGTCCAGCTGTTCGCGGCTGGTGGCCGTGACGGTGATGGTCACGCCCAGGTATTTGCCGCCGGCGCTGGGGCGCAGCTCAATGCTGCTGGCATCGAAGTCAGGATCGAACTGCTCGGCAATCTTGGTGATCTCGCCTACGTAGTGCTCGTCCTTGAGGCCCATGACCTTGATGGGGAACTGGGACGGGTACTCGATCAGCGAGTCCTTGCGGGAGTCTTCAACGCTCTCGCCGGCAGCGGGAGTCGGGGTGTTCGGTGTGGTGTCGCTCATAGGATGGATTCCGTGAGTTGTTATCTGTATGGCGCAAGGCAAGCGCTGCGCAGGACAAAAATATTGGCGTCCATTGTGCTTGCTGCCCCTGTAGCCTGCGCTGTGTGCGCCTATTGACGGTCGTCAACGGCCAAAAGCCCTTGAAATTTGCCGGAATTTCAGGGCAATCCGTAATGCATTTCAGTGCACACTTGCGCCCGTTTAGACGCCGCTGGCGACATTTGTTGGTCATCAGCGACACGAAACGCGGTGTATGTATGCTTTTATGCATGACAGTAACAACCCCTATCGCTCGGCAGGGGTTTTTACTTATAATCAGAGGCTTTGTTAAAAAGTCTAGTCCGGTTCTTGCAGCTTGGTGGCACCAGAGAAATCAATGAAAAATAGCGCCACTGAGCTACAGGATGAGGTTGAAGTCGACGATTTCAAGCCCCTGACTGCACAAGAAGCCTCGGCATGGCGCCAGCGCTTCCCGCAGGTCTCGGTGTGGCGCATCGTCTGGGTTCAGGCGGTGGTCGGCGCTGTGGTGGCGTTGATCGCGTGGCTGGTGACAGGGCGTGCTTCCGTGGGTTGGTCGGCGGCTTATGGCGCGCTGGCCGTGGTGATCCCGGCAGCATTGTTTGCGAGAGGCATGGCCCGCCAGCGTCCGGGAGACGCCGGAAGCGCCATGGTCAGAATTTTTGGCTGGGAACTGGTCAAGCTGGTGCTCTGCATTGCCATGTTGGCTGCAGCGCCCAAGTTGGTTCCCAACCTGAGCTGGTTGGCTTTGCTGGCCGGCTTGATTGTTGTAATGAAAACGTATTGGATTGCGCTGTTGGTGCGATCCGGTGTTCGAAAAACTGAAGCTTAAGAAAAGAGTTGACGATGGCCGCTGATGCGCACGCCCCAACTGCAAGTGAATACATCGTTCACCACTTGCAACACCTGCAAAACATCAAGCAGAAGTCCGTCATCGATTTCTCAGTTATCAACTACGACTCCATCGCAGTAGCTGGCATTCTGGGTCTGCTGGGCATTTTTGTGCTCTGGCTGGCTGCCCGCAAGGCGACTTCCGGTGTTCCTGGCCGCTTCCAGGCTGCCGTGGAAATGCTGGTTGAAATGGTGGATAACCAAGCCAAGGCCAATATCCACAACGCCGAATCTCGCAAATTCATCGCTCCTCTGGCGCTGACCGTGTTTGTCTGGATTTTCCTGATGAACGCCATGGACATGCTGCCCGTGGACCTGCTGCCTGTGCTGTGGCAAGGCGCTACTGCTGACTCTCACGCTTATCTGCGTGTCGTGCCTACGGCCGACCTGTCCACCACGCTGGGCCTGTCGACTGCCGTGCTGATCCTGTGCCTGTACTACAGCGTCAAGATCAAGGGCCTGGGCGGCTGGGCGCACGAACTGGTGTCCGCACCGTTCGGCACCTCCAAGAATCCTGTCTTCGCCCTGATCCTGGGCGTGGTCAATCTGCTGATGCAGATTATTGAATACGTTGCCAAGACGGTTTCGCACGGTATGCGACTGTTCGGCAACATGTACGCTGGTGAGCTGGTGTTCATGCTGATTGCCCTGATGGGTGGTGCGGCGGCTATGTCGCTCTCTGGTGTGTTGCTCCCCGTGGGGCACATCATTGCAGGCACGATCTGGGCGATCTTCCACATCTTGGTGATTACCCTGCAAGCCTTCATTTTCATGATGCTGACGCTGATTTATCTCGGCCAAGCACATGAAGCTCACTGACCTTTCCCTTTCACTTTCACTTTCCCTTCATCTCTAGGAGTCATCATGGAAAACGTTCTCGGTCTCGTCGCTCTGGCTTGCGGTCTGATTGTTGGTCTGGGCGCTATCGGCGCTTCTATCGGTATCGCCCTGATGGGTGGCAAGTTCCTGGAATCCTCGGCACGTCAGCCTGAGCTGATCAACGAACTGCAAACCAAGATGTTCATCTTGGCTGGTCTGATCGACGCCGCCTTCCTGATCGGCGTGGCTATCGCTCTGCTGTTCGCTTTTGCCAACCCCTTCCAACTGGTGGCCTAAGCTCCGTTCAACGCCCTAAATAGAAAGGTGTTGCCGTGAGTATCAACGCGACCCTGTTCGTTCAGGCCATTGTTTTCCTGATCCTGGTGCTGTTCACGATGAAGTTCGTGTGGCCCCCGATTGCGAAGGCACTGGATGAGCGAGCCCAGAAAATCGCCGATGGCCTCGCTGCTGCCGACAAGGCTAAGTCCGAGCTGACCGCTGTTAACAAGCGTGTCGAGCAGGAACTGAGCCAGACGCGCAACGAAACAGCATCGCGGCTTGCGGACGCCGAGCGCCGCGCCCAGGCCATCATCGAAGAGGCCAAGGCCCGTGCGTCAGAAGAAGGCAACAAGATTGTTGCTGCTGCCCGCGCCGAAGCTGAACAGCAAGCCATTGCTGCCCGTGAAGCCCTGCGTGAGCAAGTGGCTGCATTGGCTGTGAAGGGCGCCGAGCAAATCCTCCGCAAGGAAGTGAATGCCGGCATCCACGCTGATCTGCTGAACCGCCTGAAGACAGAGCTGTAAGGAACCGCAAAAATGGCCGAACTCGCCACCATTGCCCGCCCTTACGCCGAAGCATTGTTCAAAGCCTGCGCCGACAAGGGCGCAGACTTGAGCAGCACTGTCGCCTGGGTGGAGGAATTGGCGGCGATTGCCGCCAATCCGCAATTGCGCCAACTGGCTGACAGCCCCAATGTGTCGAAGACTCAGGTGTTCGATGTCATCGCGGGTGTCGCCAAGTCGGCATTGCCCGAGACTGCGCACAATTTCCTGCGCGTAGTTCTCGAAAACGGCCGTCTGGACGTGCTGCCTGAAGTGGCAGCTCAGTTCCGCAGCCTCGTGAACAGCAAGAGCGGCTCTTCGGACGCCGTGGTGTTCAGCGCTTTCCCCATTGAGGATGCAGCGCTGGCCGAGCTGGGCGCTTCGCTGGAAAAGCGCTTTGGCCGCAAGCTGAACCTCACTGTGAAGCTGGAAGAATCGCTGATCGGTGGCGTTCGCGTCGTGGTGGGCGACGAAGTGCTGGACACTTCCGTCAAAGCCCGTCTGGAACAAATGAAAGCGGCCCTCACCGCGTAATGCGCGCTTGAGGTCTCGGCTAAACACAAGAAAGAAGGAAAGAGTCATGCAACTCAATCCCGCAGAAATTTCTGAATTGATCAAGAGCCGCATCGAAGGGCTGGCTGCAAGCACTGACGTCCGTAATCAAGGCACTGTAGTGTCGGTTACCGACGGTATCGTGCGCGTGCACGGCCTGTCCGACGTGATGGCTGGCGAAATGCTGGAATTCCCCGCAGGCGCCGATGGCCAACCTTCCTATGGTCTGGCTCTGAATCTGGAACGCGACTCCGTTGGCGCCGTGATCCTGGGTGCTTACGAGCACATCTCCGAAGGCGCTACCGTCAAGTGCACGGGCCGTATTCTGGAAGTGCCCGTGGGCCCCGAACTGGTCGGCCGTGTGGTGAATGCTCTGGGTCAGCCTATCGACGGCAAGGGTCCCATCAACGCCAAGATGACCGACGTGATCGAAAAGGTTGCGCCTGGTGTGATCGCACGTCAATCCGTGGATCAGCCTCTGCAAACCGGTATCAAGTCCATCGACTCCATGGTGCCCGTGGGCCGTGGTCAGCGCGAACTGATCATTGGTGACCGTCAGACCGGCAAGACTGCCGTGGCTATCGACGCCATCATCAACCAAAAGGGTCAGGGCGTTACCTGTATCTACGTTGCGATCGGCCAAAAGGCTTCTTCGGTCAAGAACGTGGTGCGCGCTCTGGAGCAAGCTGGCGCGATGGAATACACCATCGTCGTGGCTGCTACCGCCTCCGAATCTGCTGCCATGCAGTACGTGTCTGCCTACTCCGGCTGCACGATGGGCGAATACTTCCGTGACCGTGGCGAAGACGCACTGATCGTTTATGACGATCTGTCCAAGCAAGCCGTGGCTTACCGTCAAGTATCGCTGCTGCTGCGCCGCCCACCAGGCCGCGAAGCTTTCCCCGGCGACGTGTTCTATCTCCACAGCCGTCTGCTCGAACGCGCCGCTCGCGTGAACGCCGACTACGTGGAAGCCTTCACCAAGGGCGCCGTGAAGGGCAAGACCGGTTCTCTGACCGCTCTGCCTATCATCGAAACCCAAGCCGGTGACGTGTCTGCCTTCGTGCCTACCAACGTGATTTCGATCACCGACGGTCAGATCTTCCTGGAAACCAGCCTGTTCAACGCCGGTATCCGTCCCGCTATCAACGCCGGTATCTCGGTGTCGCGCGTGGGTGGTGCTGCTCAGACCAAGCTGGTCAAGGGCCTGTCCGGCGGTATCCGTACCGACTTGGCTCAGTACCGTGAACTGGCTGCGTTCGCGCAGTTCGCTTCCGATCTGGACGAAGCAACCCGCAAGCAACTGGACCGTGGTGCCCGCGTGACTGAATTGCTCAAGCAAGCTCAGTACAGCCCTCTGTCTACCGCCTTGATGGGTACATCGCTGTTTGCCGTGAACAAGGGTTTCATGGACGACATCGAAGTCAAGCAAGTGTTGGCCTTCGAAGCTGGTCTGCACCAGTTCCTGAAGACCAGCCACGGTGCCCTGCTGGACCGCCTGAACGAAAAACGTGCTTTCGACAAGGAAGGCAAGGACGAAGCTGAATTGACCGCGGCTGTTGCTGCGTTCAAGAAGTCGTTCGCTTAATCCGGACGAGGAGCCATCATGGCAGCAGGTAAGGAAATACGCGGCAAGATCAAATCGGTGGAAAACACCAAGAAGATCACCAAAGCCATGGAAATGGTGGCTGCATCCAAAATGCGCAAGGCGCAGGAACGGATGCTGGCTGCCCGTCCATACAGCGAAAAAATCCGCAACATTGCAGCCAACCTTGGTCAAGCCAACCCTGAATATGTGCATCCGTTCATGCAAGTGAACGATGCCAAGAAGGCCGGCGTCATCGTAGTGACGACCGACAAGGGCTTGTGCGGCGGCATGAACACAAACGTGTTGCGTGTCGTCACGACCAAGTTGCGCGAGCTGCAGGATGCGGGTGTTTCGACAGAAGCAGTGGCCATCGGCGGCAAGGGACTGGGTTTCCTGAACCGCGTCGGTGCCAAGGTGGTCTCCCACGCTACAGGCCTGGGTGACACGCCCCATCTCGACAAGCTGATCGGGCCGGTCAAGGTGCTGCTGGATCAATACGCTGAAGGCAAGCTGAACGCTGTGTACCTCTCGTACACCAAGTTCATCAACACCATGAAGCAAGAGTCGGTGGTGGAGCAATTGCTTCCACTGTCGTCCGAAAAATTGCAAGCCGAGAAGACGGGTGCAACCTGGGAATACATCTACGAGCCTGACGCCCAAAGCGTCATTGACGAACTGCTGGTTCGTTACGTGGAATCCCTCGTGTACCAGGCAGTGGCGGAAAACATGGCGTCCGAGCAATCGGCGCGCATGGTGGCCATGAAGGCCGCAACCGACAACGCTGGCAGTGTCATTGGTGAGTTGAAGCTGGTCTACAACAAGACGCGTCAGGCAGCGATTACGACCGAATTGTCGGAAATCGTGGCAGGCGCCGCCGCTGTGTAAACGGCTTTAACAAACAAACAGATTGGAGCAAAGAATGGCTCAAGTACAAGGCAAGATTGTTCAATGTATCGGCGCCGTGGTGGACGTGGAGTTCGCTCACGGCCAGGTGCCCAAGGTGTATGACGCCTTGAAGCTGGAAGGTTCGGCCCTGACCCTGGAAGTTCAGCAACAGCTGGGCGACGGCGTGGTGCGTACCATTGCCCTGGGTTCTTCGGACGGCATCAAGCGCGGTCTGATGGTGACCAACACCGGCAACCCCATCACCGTGCCCGTGGGCAAGGCGACTCTCGGTCGTATCATGGACGTGCTGGGTAACCCCATCGACGAACGTGGCGACGTGGACCAGACCCTGACGGCCCCTATCCACCGCAAGGCTCCTGCGTACGACGAACTGTCGCCTTCGCAAGAACTGCTGGAAACCGGCATCAAGGTGATCGACTTGATCTCTCCTTTCGCCAAGGGCGGCAAGGTGGGCCTGTTCGGTGGCGCCGGTGTGGGCAAGACCGTGAACATGATGGAACTCATCAACAACATTGCCAAGGGCCACGGTGGTCTGTCGGTGTTTGCTGGTGTGGGCGAGCGTACCCGTGAAGGTAACGACTTCTATCACGAAATGTCGGACGCCGGCGTGGTGAACCAAGAGTCGCTGGGCGACTCCAAGGTTGCCATGGTGTACGGTCAGATGAACGAGCCCCCAGGAAACCGTCTGCGCGTTGCGCTGACCGGCCTGACCATGGCTGAAGCTTTCCGTGACGAAGGCAAGGACGTGCTGTTCTTCGTGGACAACATCTACCGCTACACACTGGCCGGTACCGAAGTGTCCGCTCTGCTGGGCCGTATGCCTTCCGCCGTGGGCTATCAGCCTACCCTGGCTGAAGAAATGGGCAAGCTGCAAGAGCGTATTACGTCCACCAAGGTCGGTTCGATCACTTCCATCCAAGCCGTTTACGTGCCTGCCGATGACTTGACCGATCCTTCGCCTGCTACGACGTTCGCTCACTTGGACTCCACCGTCGTGCTGTCCCGTGACATCGCTTCGCTGGGTATCTACCCCGCTGTGGATCCTCTGGACTCCACCAGCCGCCAGCTGGATCCCCAAGTGGTGGGCGAAGAGCACTACACCGTGGCCCGCCAAGTGCAGGGCACGCTGCAGCGCTACAAGGAACTGCGTGACATCATCGCGATTCTGGGCATGGACGAGCTGGCTCCTGAAGACAAGCTCACCGTGTCCCGCGCTCGCAAGATCCAGCGTTTCCTGTCGCAGCCTTTCCATGTGGCCGAAGTGTTCACTGGCGCTCCTGGTAAGTACGTGGCTCTGGCCGAAACCATCCGTGGTTTCAAGATGATCTGCGCCGGCGAAGCCGATCACCTGCCCGAGCAGGCCTTCTACATGGTTGGTACCATCGACGAAGCCTTCGAGAAGGCCAAGAAGCTGGCCGCCTAAGGTGAAACACGGGCAAGAGGCGCGCAAGCGTCTCCTGCCTGTACACCTGAAGCCCAGATTCCCACCTTTTCCAAGGAGCCAAGATGAACACCATCCACGTTGATGTGGTCAGTGCCGAAGAGTCCATCTTCTCCGGTGAAGCGCGCTTTGTCGCCTTGCCCGGTGAAGCGGGCGAGTTGGGCATTTATCCCCGCCACACACCGCTGATCACCCGCATCAAGCCGGGTTCGGTTCGCATCGAGATGCCCGATGGCAAGGAAGAGTTTGTCTTCGTTGCCGGCGGCATTCTGGAAGTGCAACCCAACTGCGTGACCGTGCTGTCCGACACCGCCATCCGCGGCAAGGATCTGGACGACGAAAAGGCGCAAAAGGCCAAGGCTGCTGCCGAGGAAGCCCTGAAGAACGCCAAGAGCGAGCTGGATCTGGCCAAGGCCCAATCCGAGCTGGCCGTCATGGCTGCTCAGATCGCTGCTCTGCGCAAGTTCCGCCAAAAGCGTTGATTGCTTTCGCACAAGGCTCGGCTTTGTGCGGATGCCAAAAAGCCACCAGCTCTGGTGGCTTTTTTTATGCTTGTACTGCTATTGATTAAATAGCTGTTGATGCACAAAAGAAAAGGGCTTGAAGGTGTTTCTCCTTCAAGCCCTTGGGTTTAGCTGTTTGGCAGCTCAGTTGCAGCTGGCCTGGTACACATAGACCACGGAATTGTCGATCGGATCGACCGTGCGTGACTTGTGCGTCACGGCCTTGGCGGGAGCGGGGCACAGATTGCGGATCTGGGCTTCGCACTTCTTGGGATCATCGACCTTGAGCTTGCAGCTCAAAGCGTAGTCGTATTCCTCGGGCGTTGCAGCGCCCCGGGGGCTGATGGACGAGCAAGCGCTCAGTGCCAGAGCCGAGCCGATGATGGCGAGAGAGAACAGAGATTTCTTCATGTTGGTGCTTTCGTCGGTAAATCGTTGCCGCCACGACGCTATCACAGTCGGCCGGTGTTCGGAGCAAACCACGAATTGTGGCGCAAGCCGCCGAGGGCGGTGGCTGGATTGGCAGCTGGTCGTTGATTTGCGACAATCCGGCGCTTTGAACCAGTGGAGTGCGTGCATGCGCTACAGCGGAACCTTGGCGCAATGGAATGACGAGCGCGGCTTTGGCTGGATAGAGGCCGATGAGGGTGGCGAGCGCGTCTTTGTGCACATCAGCGCTTTTGAGCCGCGTCCGCCGGCCGACCAGCGCCCGCAAACAGGCCAGCGTCTGCTGTTTGGCGTGGGAATGGATGCCGGCAAAAAGCGGGCGCAGCAGGTGCTCTGGCGCTTGAATGCATCGGGCGCTCGTGCAGGTAGCCGCACCACCTTCGCCAGCCCAACCCCGTCTCGTCAGCGTGCGCAGCGCGCCGCTGAACGCAACAGCTCGCGCCAGGCCGCAGCTGCGGGCACCTTGCGCATACCCAGCCGCTGGAGCTATGGCGCTTTGCTGCTCTGGCTGGGGCTGATGCTGTTGGCCGCTGTGCAATGGGGCGTTCCGCGCCTGATCTGGCTGGCCTATGGCGGCATGAGCCTGCTGACCTTCATGGCTTACTGGCAGGACAAATGGGCGGCGCAGCAAGGCCGCTGGCGCACGCCGGAAAAAACCTTGCAGACCCTGGCCCTGGCCTGTGGCTGGCCAGGTGCCGTGCTGGCCCAGCAATGGCTGCGACACAAATCCAGCAAGGCCCGCTTTCAGGCCTTGTTCTGGCTGGTGGTGCTGATCAATGTGGCGGCCGTGCTGTGGCTATGCTCGCCTTACGGACGCCATCTGCTGGGCTTGTTTCAGGCTTGAATGGCCTGAAGCCATTGTGTGTATTGCGCTGGCAGCTATTGAATTTGATAACTTGTTAGCCTGGTAGATGGCGCTCGACCACGGGCCTGTCGGGCAGTCCATCCTGTGCTGCAGTGCTGCTGCCCGGCAGACGGGGAAAGCGTTCTTCGAGCTGGCGGCTGACGCGCTCCAGTGCGCCTCGCAGGCCCGCGGCATAGTGACCGCCCTGGAAGGCCGAGCGCATATCGCTGATCAGCGTTTGCCACTGCTCCTGGCCCATGGTGCGATGCAATGCCCGGTCGGCCACGATTTCGATGGCATGGTCGGCCATCAGCAAATAAATCAGCACGCCATTGTTGTGCTCCGTATCCCAGACGCGCAGCTTGCTGAAAAGCGAGATGGCGCGCTGGCGTGGCGTGGCATGCTCCCAGATATAGCTCCAGGGCAGGCCCGCCTCCACGCAGATGCGCACCTGGCCGGTGTGGCGCAGCTCGCTTTGGGCAATCAGCTGTTCCAGCTCTGCCAGCACGGCAACCGGCAGGGCCTGATTGAGTTGCCGCTCGGCCCAGCGATGGCGTACCAGCCTTGCCAGGCGATGAAAAATAGTGCTCATCTCACCAATCCCCCGAGGCGCCGCCGCCACCAAAGCTGCCGCCGCCACCCGAGCTGAAGCCGCCACCGCCGCTGCTGCCTGAGCTCCAGCCGCCACCACCGCCGCCACTGCTGATGTAAGGCCCGCCACCGCCTCCACCGCGCGAGAGGTTGGAGAGCAGGGTGAAGATCAGGCCCAGAAAGGCGGCAAAACCCGCAATCAGCAAGCTGGTGGTGAAAAAATAGGCGGCCAGACCGGCCACGCCACCCACCACCAGCGATCCCAGAAAGCGCCCAAAAATGGCGCGCGCAACGGCAATGCCTATGGGAAAGCCAAAGAACAGCAGAGGCAGGAGGAATTCCGCATAGTCGCTGAACGGCGTGCTCGACGAGGAGGAGGGCCGTGGCGCTGGAGCCGGCAGGTTCTCGCCGCGAATCAGCATGCCCATCTGGTCAATCGCATCCGAGAGGCCGCCCGCGTAGTCGTTGGCGCGGAATTTCGGCTTCATGGCGTTGTCGATGATGCGGCTGGCCTGCAGGTCGGGAATCGCCCCTTCCAGCTTGCGTGCCACCTCGATGCGCATGCGTCTGTCGTTCTTGGCCACCAGGATGAGCACGCCGTCACCTATGTCCATGCGGCCGATCTTCCAGCTGCTGGCCACGCGCCAGGCGTAGGCGGCAATGTCTTCCGGTGCCGTGGTGGGGACCATGAGCACCACCACCTGCGCGCCCGTGCTGTCTTCCAGCGCCTTGAGCTTCTGGCTCAGCGATTGCTGCTCGCTTTCGCTCAGCGTCTGGGTCTGATCCAGCACGCGGGCCGTGAGCGCGGGTACGGGCTGAAGCTGGGTGCTGGGGGCCTGGCTGGTTTGTGCGTGGCCGGGCAGCAGCCACAGCCATGCAAAAACAATAGCTGCCAGCGCATGCCACAAGCGCATCATAGGCATGTTTGACACAGAGTTTGCCTATGGATGGCCAGTTACTTGCTGCCAGCCGGTGCCGCAGGTGCGGAGAAGTCCACCTTGGGCGGGCTGGAGATTTCGGCTTCGTTTTGCACCGTGAAATTGGGCTTGACGGCGTAGCCGAACACCTTGGCGGTCAGATTGGTCGGAAAGCTGCGCGCCAGCACGTTATAGGCCTGGACCGTGCCTATGTATTCGTTGCGGGCCACGGTGATGCGGTTTTCCGTGCCTTCCAGCGTCACGCGCAAATCGCGGAAGCCCTGGTTGGCCTGCAGCTGCGGATAGCGCTCGGAGACCACCATCAGGCGCGAGAGGGCGCTGGACAGCTCGCCTTGTGCCTGCTGAAATTTGTTGAAGGCTTCGGGGTTGTTGATCAGCTCGGGCGTGGCCTGGATGGAGGTGGCTTTGGAGCGGGCCTCGATCACCTTGGTCAGCGTGTCCTGTTCGAAACTGGCTTCGCCCTTGACCGTGGCCACGATGTTGGGCACCAGGTCTGCGCGGCGCTGGTACTGGTTGAGCACCTCGCTCCAGGCGGCCTTGGATTTTTCATCCAGGCGCTGGAAATCGTTGTAGCCGCAACCGTGCAGGGTGAGCAGCGACACCATTGTTGCGAACAAGAGCAGCCAGCGTTTCATGGGTTCATCCATTCACGATAAAAGAGAGCAAACAATAGCATATGGCCTGGCATGAGGCGATGGCAGCGGCGGCAGGCCGACCGCGCGCCCAAGGCCGACCTTGAACAAGCTAGCATTGCCGTCATGACCGCTGTCTCTCCCATGGATGCTCTGCGCGCCGCCTCACGCCCCACGGTTGCAATGCCTGCCGGGCCGCGCATGCTGCTGGCCGGCGCCACGGGCTCGCTGGGCAATGAAGTGCTCAACCGCCTGGTGGGCGGGCAAAGCTATGCGCAAGTGCAGGTGCTGGCCCAGTCGCCCTATATAGAGGCTGTGCGCGGCATGCAGCTGCTGCAGGTGCCGGGCAATGAGCTGAGCCGGTGGCCGCAGGTGGTGGCCGATGTGGGGGTGATCATGTTTGAGCCGCCGCGCGCCTTCTACCAACGCGAGCGTGCGCTGTGGACGCCCCAGCCGCAACAGCTGGGCGGCGTGGCGCGCTGGATGCACGGCTGTGGCGTCAAGAGCCTGGCCGTGGTGCTGCCCCACGAAATGGGACGCTTGCCCGAGGCCGTCAAGCACGGGCTGGCCAATCTGGATGAGCATGAGGTGGCGGCGCTGGGGTTCGAGCGGCTGATCTTTGTGCGTTCGGCCATGGAAGCGCCCCGGCCCGCGCCCGCTGATTTCTTGCAGAGCGTGGCGCAAATGCTGTTCTCCGCCTGGAGCTATATGGTGCCGAGCACTGAACGGCCCGTGCGCGCCGTGCATGTGGCCAGGCTGGTGGATGCCGCCTTGAACCAGGCGCCCGCTGGCATTCATGTGGCGCCGCCGGAGCTGGTATGGCGTTCGGCACAGAAAAATGCCTTGCAGCCAGAGCTCAAGGCCTGGCTGGACAGGGGCTGATGCAAAATTTTCGAGCCCCCTGGTGGCTGCCCGGCGGCCATCTACAAACCATTTGGTCGGCGCTGGTGGCGCGGCGCAGCCTGGGTGCGCAAGCTGCCTTGCCCTGGCGGCGCGAGCGCTGGGAGACTCCCGATGGCGATTTTGTCGATGTAGATTTTTTGGCTGTGCCGGCAGCTAGCGCTGCGCCTTTGCTGGTGCTGTTTCATGGGCTGGAGGGCTCGTCCTCCAGCCACTACCCGCAAGCCATGGCCCAGGTATGTGCCGCCAAAGGCTGGCAGCTGGCCGTGCCGCATTTCCGGGGCTGCAGCGGCGAGCCCAATCGCCTGCCGCGTGCCTATCACTCAGGGGATGCGGACGAGATAGCCTGGGTTCTGGCCCGCATGAAGCTGCGCGCCGCTGGCGACATGCTGGCCATGGGTGTCTCGCTGGGCGGCAATGCGCTGGCCTGCTGGGCCGCCTTGCAGCAAGAGCAGGCCAAAGACTGGATCCGTGCCGCCGCCGTGGTCTGTGCGCCGCTTGATTTGACCGCCGGCGGCAACCGTCTGGGCAAGGGTTTGAACCGCTGGCTCTATACCCGCATGTTTTTGCGCACACTGGTGCCCAAGGCGCTAGGGAAATGGGAAAAATCGCCCGGCCTGTTCGACAAGGACGCGCTGTTGCGCGCCAGGGATTTGCGCGCCTTCGATGATGTGTTCACCGCCCCGGTGCATGGCTTCAAGGACGCCGAGGATTACTGGTGCCGCGCTTCGGCCAAGCCGCTGCTCAAGAGGGTGCGCCTGCCCATGCTGCTGCTCAATGCGCGCAACGATCCTTTCGTGCCCGAAGACAGTCTGCCAAAGGCATCCGAAGTAAGTGAATGCATACATTTGTGGCGGCCTTTGCATGGCGGTCATGTGGGTTTTGCCAGCGGGCGCTGGCCCGGTCATGTGCTGGCCATGCCCCAAGCCGTGGCAGACTGGCTGGAGCAGCAGTTAACAGATCAGAAAACCGGCAAGGAGTAGAGACACCCATGGACGATATCGTGAAGCAGGCCATGGCCAAATGGCCGAATGTGCCCGCCTGCTATGGCTGGCTGGGTCTGGATGCACGCGGTCAGTGGTGGCTGCGCGATGAGCAGGCCCAGGCCTGTGGCGCATTTGCCAGCGGCGTGAGTGGTACCCGAGGTTCGCTGGTACAGCATGAAAAGCTGATGGACTTTATAGGCCGCAACTACATGGCCGATCTGGCTCAGGGCGACGGCCGCTGGTTTTTTCAGAATGGCCCGCAGCGCGTTTATGTGGAGCTGGAAGCCACGCCCTGGATCTGGCGTCTGCACTGCACCGACGAGGGGCTGCAGCTGCGCAGCCATACCGGCCAGGTGCTGCAGGCCGCCGATATCGAACAGGTGCTGATGGATGAGCTGGGTCAGTTGTATCTGGCGCTGCCCCAGGGCCTGGGTCTGGTGCACACCCAGGATATGCTGGATGCGGCCACGGCCATGGAGCGTGGCTGGTTGGCCGAGCCGCAGATCGAGCAGGCCGCGCAACTGCCGGCGCGGTTCGGTTTTGTGCCCAGTCCGCAGCTGGCACAAGCCTGAGACACCTGTTTTGATAGCGGTTGACGCTTGGTGAACCAGGGCTGTAGCCTTGTTTGACTGTAATTTTCAATAAAAAAGCCGGCAATGCGCAATTGCCGGCGGGAGGCGCTGATTATTTGGCGGCATCCACCATGTACTGAATGGCGGCCTTGAAATCGGCATCCGAAGCGGTGGAGCCGCCTTTGGGTGGCATGGCATTCACGCCCTTGGTGGCCTTGGCCACCATGGTGTCCATGCCCTGGGCGATAAACGGCGCCCAGGAGGCCTTGTCGCCAAACTTGGGTGCGCCGGCAATGCCGCTGCTGTGGCAGGTGACGCAAGTCTTGTCATACAGATCCTTGCCCACATTGCCTGCCGCCGGAGGTGCTGCAGCCACGGCAACAGCCGGTGCCGCTTCAGCGACGGGTGCTGCGGCCACCGGCTCGGCAGCGGGAGCTGCGGCAGTGACTGGTGCTGCATCGGCTGCAGGGGCGGCGTTGCCTCCAGCCTGAGGCTCGGCAAACTTGGCGCCGGCGGCATTGGCCATGTAAACCACGCCACGCGCGATCTCGATGTCATTGAATTCGCCGCCACCCTGGGCGGCCATGGCGCCTTTGCCGGCCAAGGCGGAGTGGACCAGCGCTTCAAGCCCTTGCTTGAGGCGCGGGCCCCAGGCGGCAGCATCTTCAAACTTGGGTGCACCGGCAGCGCCGGTGGCGTGACAAGCCGCACACTGGCCTTTGTAAACCTCTTCGCCGGCACGCAGAGGGCGGTTGGCATCGCGCAGTTCCACAGAGCCCACTTTTTGCAGGCGCTGGGCCTTGGACAGTTCGGCGTGGCCTACACCGGCTCCGGTGGTCTCGGCGGAGGTGACGAACTTGACCAGACCGATGATCACGAACACGGGAACCACAAAAGAGAAGAAGACGGCCAGGAGCAGATGCTTGGGGTTTTTGATGGGGCCGGTATGGGCTTCTTCGTGGGGTTGTTCGCTCATGAAGTCCTCTGTCGTCGTGGGGAAGGTGTTAGCAAAACATTATAGGAGTGGGGTTATCGAAAGTCAGTGCACGACGATACGGGTTGACGCCGGGTGCATAAAGGAGTTGCGTTGGATCAAACCGCAGCGGCCAGATGTGAAAAAGGCGCCACAAGGGCGCCTTGGTGAGCTGCAGCAACGCGGGTTTACTGTGCTGCGCTAGAGGGCTCGCTCCAGCCGCCGCCCAGAACCTTGTACAGATTGACCTGGTTTTGCAGCTGTGCCAGTCGTACCTGCACCACGGATTGCTCCAGTGCGAACAACGAGCGCTGTGCATCGAGCAGATCCAGATAGCTGGCCACGCCGTTGGTGTAGCGCAGGTCAGACAGCTTGTAGCGTACCGACTCGGCGTCCAGCTGGCGCGACTGGGCGTCAAGCTGGTCCTGCAGCGTCTGGCGGCCTACCAGTGCATCGGAGACTTCCCGGAAAGCCGACTGAATGGCTTTTTCATACTGGGCCACCGCAATCTTCTGGCCGGCTTGCGCCGACTCGAGATTGGCGCGGTTGCGGCCCGCGTTGAAGATGGGCAGGTACAGCGAAGGTGAAATGCTGAACATCGCCGAGTCAGACTTGAAGAGGTCAGACACATCGCTGCTGGCAAAGCCCGCCGCTGCAGTCAGGGAAATATTGGGGAAGAACGCTGCGCGTGCTGCACCAATATTGGCGTTGGCCGCAATCATGGACTGTTCCGCCTGGCGCACGTCGGGTCGACGCAGCAACAGATCGGAGGGAAGGCCCGAGGGCACATCGGCAAGCGCCGGCAGGTCGGCCAGCTTCTTGTCCTGCATGCTGTTGAGCAGATCGGCGGGCAGGGTCTGGCCCACCAGCAGCGTCAGCGCATTCACATCCAGGGCGCGCTGGCGGGTTTGCTGGGCCAGGGTGGCGCGGGCATTCTCGGTCAGCGACTGGGCCTGGCGGAAGTCCAGCTCGGAAGCCACTCCCGCATCCAGGCGCAGCTTGGTCAGCTTGATGGATTGCTCACGCGTGCCCAAGGTACGGCGCGAGATGGTCATCAGCTCCTCGTCGGCCTGCAAGCCCAGCCAGGTGTTGGCGACATTGGCAATCAGGCTGATCTGGGCGGCTTTTCGGCCTTCCTCGGTAGCCAAGTACTGCGCCAGAGCCTGCTCCTTCATGCTGCCGATGCGGCCCCAGAAATCGATCTCCCAGCTCGGCATGGACAGGCCTGCCATGTAGGTGTTCGCGTAGTTGCCGGTTGCCGTGTTGGGCTGACGGCTGCCGGTACCTGCAACACCCAGTTCGGGAAACTGGGCTGCGCGCTGAATCTGGTACTGGGCGCGGGCTTTCTCGATATTGAGCACGGCCACGCGCAGATCGCGGTTGTTTTCCAGCGCCAGGTTGATGACCTGCTGCAATCGCGGGTCGGTGAAGAACTGCTGCCAGGGCGTATCGGCAGCAGCCACAGCACCGGCTTGCTCGTTGGCGGCAGGAAAGTGCTCGGCCACGGGTGCAGCGGGTCTATCCAGCGTGGGAATGAAGGAGCAGCCGCTGACCAGCAGTACGCCAGCCAGTGCCACGGGTAGCAAAGTCTTATTCATCATGCGAGCCTCCCTGCGCTGCAGAAGTTGCTGCCGGGGAAGTGGTGTGGTTGTCTGGCTTGGATTTCTTACCGAACAGCTTGAACACTGAGATAAAGAACACCGGCACCAGGAACACGGACAAAGGCGTACCGATCACCATGCCCCAGAACACGCCGGTACCGATGGCTTGCTGGCTGGCAGCACTGGCGCCGGAGGCGATATACAGCGGCACCACGCCCAGAATGAAGGCCAGAGAGGTCATCAAAATGGGGCGGAAGCGCAGGTGACCGGCCTCCAGTGCCGACTCCAGCACGCTCTTGCCCTGTGCATGCAGATCCTTGGCGAACTCCACAATCAAGATGGCGTTCTTGGCCGACAGACCAATGACCGTGATCAGCGCCACCTGGAAGTAGATGTCGTTAGGCATGCTGCGCATCATCACGCCGGCCACGGCACCGAACACGCCCAATGGCACGACCAGCATCACGGATAGCGGAATGCTCCAGCTTTCGTACAGAGCAGCCAGACACAGGAAGACGGCCAGCAGGGAGAACACGTACAGCAATGCTGCCGATGAACCCGCCTTCTTTTCGTCCAGGGACTGGCCTGTCCATTCATAGCCAAAGCCTTCCGGCAGTTCGGTGGCCAGTTTCTGCATTTCCTCCATGGCCTGACCGCTGGTATAGCCGGGCTTGGCCTGGCCGGTAATGCTCATGGACGGGTAGCCGTTGTAGCGCGACATCTGCATGGGTCCGCTGATCCACTTGGTGGTGACCAGAGAAGAGAGCTCCACCAGCTTGCCATCCGCGTTGGGTACGGTCAGGCGCATCACGTCCTCGGGCTGCATGCGGCGAGCGGCATCGGCCTGGATGGTCACGCGCTGCATATATCCCTGGTTCGGGAAGTCGGTGGAGTTGGCCGAACCCAGCGCTGTGGACAGCGTGGTGGCGATGTCCGACATGTTCACCTTCTGGGCGTACACGGCATCACGGTTGATATCCACCTGCCACTGCGGCGCATCGTCCACGCCGTCAAAGCGCACGCCGGTCAGCACGGCGCTCTGATTGGCCTTGGCCACCAGATCGTTGCGCGCTGCCAGCAAGGCTGCGTGTCCCTTGGCGGAGCGGTCTTGCAGGCGGAAGGTAAAGCCGTCGCTATTGCCCAGTTCGGGGATGGATGGAGGTACCAGGGTAAAGATGAAACCGTCTCGCAGCTGCATCATGGCTCCCATGGCGCGGTCCGCGAAAGACTTGGCATCCGAGCCCTTTGCGGTGCGTTCAGACCAATCCTTGAAGGTGGTGAAGGACAGGCCGACGTTCTGGCCCTGGCCCGCAAAGCTGAAGCCCAGAATGCTCACGATGTCTGCGGTTTCGGGTTGCGCGAGCGCAAACTTTTCCAGCTCACCCATGGTTTTGCTGGTGCGTTCCAGTGTGGCGCCGGGCGGCAGCTGGGTCAGGGAGATCACATAGCCCTGGTCTTCCGTGGGCAGGAAGGAGGAGGGCAGCTTCAGGAAGATAAAGGCCGCACCTGCAATCACCAGCGCATACACGATGGTGGCTTGCACCGAGCGCTTGACGACGAAGGACAGCGCGCCGGAGTAGCGGTGGGTTCCAGCCTCAAACTTGCGGTTGAACCAGTTGTAGAACGGGCCCAGCAAACCGGTCTTTTTGTCATGCGCATGGCCCTTGGGGATGGGCTTGAGCATGGTGGCGCACAGTGCGGGCGTCAGCGTCAGCGCAAAGAAGCCGGAGAAGAAGATGGAGATCGCCATCACCAGCGAGAACTGGCGGTAGATCGCGCCCGTGGCGCCGCTGAACAGCGCCAATGGCAGGAACACGGTCACCAGAATCACGGTGATACCGACCACGGCGCCCTGGATCTGGCCCATGGCCTTGATCGTGGCTTCCTTGGGCGGCAGCCCCTCTTCGGACATGATGCGTTCGACGTTTTCCACCACCACGATGGCATCGTCCACCACGATACCGATCACCAGCACCATGGCGAACATGGCCAAAATATTGATGGTCAGGCCGGATACCAGCATCACGGCAAAAGTGCCCAGCAGCGCGATAGGCACCACGATGGTTGGGATCAGCGTGTAGCGGATGTTCTGCAGGAAGATCAGCATCACGATGAACACCAGCACGATGGCTTCGATCAACGTGTGCACCACTTTTTCAATGGAGATCTTGACGAACTTGGAAGTGTCGTAAGGCGAAGACCACTTCACGCCGGCAGGCAGGAAAGGTTCAATTTCCGCCATCTTGGCGTACACCAGCTTGGCTGTTGCCATGGCGTTGGCGGTTGCCGTCAGCTGCACAGCCATGGCGACTGCGGGCTTGCCGTTCAGGCGAGACTCAAAGCCATAGCTTTCCGTGCCCAGTTCGACACGTCCAATATCCTTGATGCGCACGGTGGAGCCGTCGGGATTGGAGCGCAGCACCACATTGGAAAACTCCTCGGGTGTTGTCAACTGGCCAGGCACCACGATGGTGGCGTTCATGGTTGTGCCGGGCAGGCTGGGCGTGTTGCCCAGCGAGCCGCCGGAGATCTGCTGGTTCTGGGCTGCGATGGCAGAATTAATCTGCGCAATCGACATATTGAAACCCTGCAACTTGGCCGGGTCTACCCAGATGCGCATGGCACGTCCGGAAGCAAACAACTGGGCCTTGCCTACGCCTTCGAGACGCTGCACTTCAGGCAGGACGTTGCGGTTGACGTAGTCGGCAATATCGTCGCGCGAGGTTTCCCCTGTGTCTGACTGGAAAGCCAGAATCATCAGGAAGTTGCTCATGGACTTTTCGACCCGAACGCCCAGCGCCTGCACGATTTGCGGCAGGCGGGACTGCACCCGTGCCAGACGGTTTTGCACGTCCACCTGGGCCAGATCCTGGTTGGTGCCGGGCTCGAATGTCACGGTCAGCGTGCCTTGGCCGGTGGCCGAGGCGCTGGTTTCCATGTACATCAGACCGGTGGCGCCGTTCATCTCGCGTTCGATGAGCTGCAGCACCGAATCCGTCATGGTTTGCGCTGTTGCACCGGGGTAGGTCGCGGTCACCGAAATGGTGGGCGGCGCGACCGTTGGAAACTGCGAAATCGGCAGCTTGGTGATGGCCACGATACCTGCAAGAATCACGAAAATCGCGATCACCCAGGCAAAAATAGGGCGATGAATAAAGAACTTTGACATAGCAGTTCGCCCTGGTTACTTCTGGGCTGGTGCGCTATCGGCCGCCTCAGCTCCA
Source organism: Comamonas aquatilis (assembly GCF_965139575.1). Lineage (NCBI taxonomy): Bacteria > Pseudomonadati > Pseudomonadota > Betaproteobacteria > Burkholderiales > Comamonadaceae > Comamonas > Comamonas aquatilis. The sequence continues at coordinate 120,396 of NZ_CBCSIW010000006.1, forward strand.
GCGGCAGGTGCCGCCTGTTTTTCGGCGCCGTTGGCTGCCGGTGCAGCTGGCGCCTTGGCATCGCCCTTCCATGGCACAGGCGTTACCTTCTTGGCACCCATGCCAACCTTGACGATGCCGTCCACCAACACCTTTTCACCGGCCTTCAGGCCCGAGGTGACGATCCAGTCAGAGCCTTTGGACTGGCTGATCTGCACGGGGCGAGGTGCCACCGTTCCGTCGTCAGCGACGATCATCACGAAATTGCCCTTTTCGTTACGCGTCACGGCTTGCTGAGGAATCAGGGCTGCGTTGTCCACTTGGGCCTGCTCCAGGCGCACCCGCACATAAGTACCGGGCAGCAGCAGACCTTGGGGGTTTGGCAGCTCTGCGCGAATGCTGACCTGGCCCGTCGTAGGGTCCACTGTCAGGTCGGTAAACAGCAGCTTGCCCGGATGCGCATATTGCTGACCATCGTCCAAATAGACGATGGCCTTGGCCGCGTTTTCGCCTACCTTTGCTAACTTGCCAGAACTGAGCGCTTCGCGCATGCGCATGATTTCAGACGACGATTGCGTGAGGTTCACATACAGCGGATTGATTTGCTGGATGGTTGCCAGTTGCGTGGCTTCACCTTGACCGACCAGAGCACCTTCCGTGACCAGTGCGCGACCGATGCGTCCGGAGATAGGGGCGGTCACGCTGGCATAGCCCAGATTGACGTTGGCGTTGGTCACTGCGGCATTGCCTGCAGCCACTTGCGCGCGCGCCGCCTTTTCATTGGCGATAGCCGTGTCGTATTCCTGCTTGCTGATAGCATTCGCTTCTACCAATGGCTTGTAGCGACGGGCGGTTGCTGCGGCCTGAGCCAGGTTGGCTTCGGCCTGAGCCAAGGTGGCCTGAGCGCTTTGCAGGTTGGCGCGATAAGGCGTGTTGTCGATCTGGAACAGGACCTGTCCCGCTTTGACGTCAGAGCCTTCCTGGAACAGACGTTTTTGCACAATACCCGCAGCCCGTGCTCGCACCTGAGCCACGCGCGAAGCTTCCAGGCGGCCAGGCAGATCGGACACCAGCGGAACTGCCTGCAGCTCTACCGTGATAACACCCACTTCCGGTGGCTGCGCTTGTGCCGCAGCCTGTGCTTTTTGGGCATCTTCTTGCTTGTCACTGCAGGCAGCAAGTCCCAAGGCTGCGATCAGGCTCAGGCCGATAACCATCGTGCGCTTGTACTGCGCGGCAGGCTTGGACTGTTTCTCGGGGGCCTGGTGTGTTTCATACATGTGATGCATGAACGTCCTTCCGGTTGACTTTGAAAACGTGAAAGAGCGCGACGTGAGAACGTAGCGCTCGAATAAGGGGGAATCCGACTGGACTTCCCTACTAATGATGGTGTATGAATTATACATACATCCATAAATGTATAATTAGGAAATTCGTGTGAAAGGCCTTTTTTAGCGGGGTCTTTCTTGCGCAGAATTGCTACGGGTGAGTGGCGATAAGGATTGGAAATGGCACGTAGAACCAAGGCCGAGGCCGATGAAACGCGCACCAGGTTGTTGGATGCTGCGGAAGAGGTTTTTTTTGAAAAAGGGGTGTCGCGCACATCTCTAGGGGATGTGGCGCAACGCGCAGGGGCTACGCGTGGGGCGGTGTATTGGCACTTCAAAGACAAGATGGATGTCTTTGGTTCCATGCTCAGCCGTATTTGCATGCCGTTTGATGAGATCTGTGATGACAAATATGGCGAGATGGCGCCTCTGCAGCGTATCCGCCATTCCATTCAGATGGTCTTTGAGAGCATGGATGAAGATGAGCGCAAGCGCAAGGTCTTCGACACTGCGCTGTTCAAGATGGAGTACGTGGGGGAGTTGGCGGAGCTGCGGGGGCAGCACATAGAAAGTGCCCGCTGCTCGCAAGAAAAATTTGCCCAGGATCTTGCGCTTGCAGCGCAGGAGCAATCAGTGAATTTGTCGATCTCTCCGGCGGATGCAGCATTGGGTCTGCATTCGCTGTTTGTCGGGCTCATTCATGGTTGGGTTCTGAATGAAGGCCGTTTTGCGCTGGCACCTGTTGGGCGCATGTCGGTGGATGTGTACTTGACTGGATTGGGATTTCAGCTGAGTTTGTAATTTGTGCTGTATTTGCCGTGCATAATGGCGGCTGTTGAATTGTTGTTGGCTGCGCAAGCGTGTTAACGGATTCGCGGCTGTAGCTCAGTGGATAGAGTATTGGCCTCCGAAGCCAAGGGTCGTGGGTTCGATCCCCGCCAGCCGCGCCAACATCGTCGATCAGCAAAAAATCAAAAAAATTCCATATTTTTTTTGGGCTGAAAAAACGGTGCTACAATTCAAATCTCTTCGGAGGGGTGGCCGAGTGGTTAAAGGCAGCAGACTGTAAATCTGCCCGCTAACGCGTACACAGGTTCGAATCCTGTCCCCTCCACCAGCAATGGTTTGGAAGAGAAGATTGCTAGAGATAGCGGTCGCGTGCAGTCAATCTGTGCGGGAGTAGTTCAATGGTAGAACCCTAGCCTTCCAAGCTAATGACGCGGGTTCGATTCCCGTCTCCCGCTCCAGTTTGCGAGCAAAGATTTTTGAAGTTGCTAGTTGTGACTTCGTTGCCCATGTGGCTCAGTGGTAGAGCACTCCCTTGGTAAGGGAGAGGTCGCGGGTCCGATTCCCGCCATGGGCACCATTTCTGGTGCGCTCGCTTTGATAGGGTAGCGCCGAAATCCCTGTTGCAGTGATATAGATTTTTTTCGGAGTCGGAAAAATGGCAAAAGAAAAATTCGAGCGCACCAAGCCCCACGTCAACGTGGGCACCATCGGTCACGTTGACCATGGTAAGACCACTCTGACGGCTGCTATCGCCACCGTGCTGTCCAAGCACTTCGGCGGCGAAGCCAAGGATTACTCCCAGATCGACAACGCGCCTGAAGAAAAGGCTCGTGGTATCACGATCAACACTTCGCACGTCGAGTACGAAACCGCTAATCGCCACTACGCTCACGTTGACTGCCCCGGTCACGCTGACTATGTGAAGAACATGATTACCGGCGCTGCTCAAATGGACGGCGCTATCTTGGTGTGCTCGGCCGCTGACGGCCCCATGCCCCAAACTCGCGAACACATCCTGCTGTCGCGTCAAGTTGGCGTGCCTTACATCATCGTCTTCCTGAACAAGGCTGACATGGTGGACGACGAAGAACTGCTGGAACTGGTCGAAATGGAAGTGCGCGAGCTGCTGTCCAAGTACGACTTCCCTGGCGACGACACTCCCATCATCCGCGGCTCCGCTAAGCTGGCCCTGGAAGGCGACCAATCCGACAAGGGTGAGCCCGCTATCCTGCGTCTGGCTGAAGCTCTGGACACCTACATCCCCACCCCCGAGCGTGCTATCGACGGCGCCTTCGTGATGCCCGTGGAAGACGTGTTCTCGATCTCCGGTCGTGGTACCGTGGTGACTGGCCGTATCGAACGCGGTATCGTCAAGGTCGGCGAAGAAATCGAAATCGTCGGTATCAAGGACACCGTCAAGACCATCGTTACCGGCGTGGAAATGTTCCGCAAGCTGCTGGACCAAGGTCAAGCTGGTGACAACGTGGGTCTGCTGCTGCGCGGCACCAAGCGTGAAGACGTGGAACGTGGCCAAGTTCTGGCCAAGCCCGGCTCCATCAAGCCCCACACCCACTTCACCGCTGAAGTGTATGTGTTGTCCAAGGACGAAGGCGGTCGCCACACTCCTTTCTTCAACAACTACCGTCCTCAGTTCTACTTCCGTACGACTGACGTGACCGGCTCCATCGAGCTGCCAGAAGGCAAGGAAATGGTTATGCCTGGTGACAACGTGTCGATCACTGTGAAGCTGATCAACCCCATCGCCATGGAAGAAGGTCTGCGCTTTGCTATCCGCGAAGGTGGTCGTACCGTGGGCGCTGGCGTGGTTGCCAAGGTTATTGCTTAATTGATTGGTTTTTAGGGGTATAGCTCAATTGGCAGAGCGTCGGTCTCCAAAACCGAAGGTTGTAGGTTCGATTCCTACTGCCCCTGCCACCTTATAATGGTGGAATCAACGAGAGCCCGCCTTTGGCGGGCTTTGCCGTCTTGAAATTGTGCAAATTTTGCGCATTTGAAATGAAATATGGCCACTACTCAGGTTGAAACAGTCAGCTCCGTTGCTGACAAAGCAAAATTAGCCGCAGTTGCGGCTTTAGTTGTTGCTTCTATTGCCGGCTTCTATCTGTTGAGCAAGCAAGGCCCGGTGGCACAATGGGCTGCGCTGATCCTCGGTTTGGTCATCGCTGCTGGTGTGTTCTTGGTCTCTGAGCCTGGCAAGCGGTTTACTGGTTTTGCGCGAGATGCCTGGCGTGAAGTCAAGAAGGTCGTGTGGCCGACCCGCAAGGAAACTTTCCAAATGACGCTTTACGTCTTTGGCTTTGTGGTGGTCATGGCTTTGTTCTTGTGGTTCACGGACAAGACCTTGGAATGGGTCTTGTATGACCTGATTTTGGGCTGGAGGAAGTAATGGCAGACGCTGTTGAAGCAGATGTGAACGGCGGTGCAGCTGCACCGGCCAATCCTGATCTGCGCTGGTATATCGTCCATGCTTATTCGGGCATGGAAAAAGCTGTTGAGCGCAATATTGCAGAACGTATCGCACGTTCGGGCATGCAGTCCAAATTTGGCCGCATTCTGGTTCCTTCCGAGGAAGTGGTGGAGATGCGCAATGGACAGCGACGCACGACAGAGCGTCGCCTGTTCCCCGGCTATGTGTTCGTCGAAATGGTGATGGAAGACGATACTTGGCACTTGGTCAAGCACACCAGCAAGGTGACTGGCTTTGTGGGTGGTGCCAAGAATCGACCCGCACCCATTTCTGAAGAAGAAGTGCGCAAGATCGTCGATCAGATGCAAGAGGGTACTGAGAAGCCCCGCCACAAGGTTGAATTCATGGTTGGTGAGTTGGTTCGTGTGAAGGAAGGTCCTTTCACCGATTTCAACGGCTCCGTTGAAGAAGTTAACTACGAAAAGAATCGTCTGCGCGTCTCGGTTACCATTTTTGGCCGTGCAACGCCTGTGGAATTAGAGTTCGCTCAAGTTGAGAAAACTTAAGTTCCAACTTAGAATATAAGGCTTCGCATTTTTTGACTCGATGCGGAGCTTTTTTGTAGAGTCTTAACTTCGGGGAGCTACTTGCATCCAGTTTGGATGTATATGGCGTTTTACCCGTTAGGAGCATTCAATGGCGAAGAAAATCGTCGGCTTCATCAAGCTGCAAGTGCCAGCTGGTAAGGCCAATCCTTCCCCTCCCATCGGTCCTGCGCTGGGTCAGCGCGGCCTCAACATCATGGAATTCTGCAAGGCGTTCAACGCCCAGACCCAAGGTGTCGAGCCCGGCCTGCCTTTGCCCGTGGTTATCACGGCATTTGCTGACAAGAGCTTCACTTTTGTCATCAAGACTCCTCCCGCAACCGTGCTGATCAAGAAGGCGATCAAGCTCGACAAGGGCTCTTCGAACCCCCTGAAGACTAAGGTCGGCAAGATTTCCCGCGCTCAGCTGGAAGAAATCGCCAAGACCAAGTTGAAGGACATGAACGCCGCTGACGTTGACGCTGCTGTGCGTACGCTGGCTGGTTCTGCCCGTTCGATGGGCGTGATCGTGGAGGGTGTGTAAATGGCCAAGTTGACCAAGAAGCAAAAAGCTCTCCAAGGCAAAGTTGACAGCAACAAGCTGTACGCTCTGACTGATGCTATCGCCCTGGTGAAGGACGCAGCTACCGCTAAGTTCGATGAATCCATCGACGTGGCCGTTCAGCTGGGTGTGGATGCCAAGAAGTCGGACCAAGTGGTGCGTGGCGCCGTGGTTCTGCCTCACGGTACCGGCAAGGTTGCTCGCGTGGCCGTGTTCGCACAAGGTGCCAAGGCTGAAGAAGCCAAGGCTGCCGGCGCTGACGTGGTTGGTATGGACGACCTGGCTGCCATGGTGAAGGCTGGCGACATGCCCTTCGACGTGGTGATCGCTGCTCCTGACGCTATGCGCGTTGTGGGTCAGCTGGGCCAGATCCTGGGTCCACGTGGTCTGATGCCTAACCCCAAGGTTGGCACCGTGACTCCTGACGTCGCTACGGCCGTGAAGAACGCCAAGGCTGGTCAAGTGCAGTTCCGCGTCGACAAGGCCGGTATTGTTCACGGCACTATTGGTCGTCGTTCCTTCGACACCGAAAAGCTGCAGGGTAACCTGGCTGCTTTGATCGAAGCGCTGAACAAGGCCAAGCCTGCTTCCAGCAAGGGTCTGTACCTGCGCAAGGTTGCTGTTTCGTCGACTATGGGTGTGGGCGTTCGCGTCGATACGCAATCCATCTCGGCGTAATTGCTAGAAATCGTCAGATGAGCCTTGGCTCATCTGGTGTGGTGGGCTGATGGGGTTGTTGCTCTATCAGGTCATCCAAGACCGTTGGTGTGATTCAGATCACTTAATCGTGATGGCCAACGCAGATGGCGATCCCGCTGCAGATGGATTTTTTTCCAAAACAGTTGGTCGCTGCAACAAGAGCGCGCATGAGGGGCTAGCCCTGAGTGCGCATTTAAGGAGTAGACCTTGAGTCTTAATCGCAGTGAGAAAGAAGCGGTCATCAACGAAGTGACCAGCCTCGCCGCTAAAGCTCAAACGCTTGTGATCGCGGAATACCGTGGCATCACGGTCGCCGACATGACCAAACTGCGCGCTGATGCACGCAGCAAGGGCGTGAGCTTGAGCGTGTTGAAGAACACCCTGGCCCGCCGTGCTGTGGCTGGCGGCCAGTTTGACGTGGTGGCTGACCAGATGACTGGTCCGCTGATCTATGGCTTCTCTGAAGACGCAGTGGCTGCCGCTAAGGTGGTGGCCGACTTCGCGAAGACCAACGACAAGTTGGTGATTCGCGGTGGCGCGTTTTCGGGCAAAGCCCTGGACGTTAACGGCGTGAAGCAACTGGCTAGCATTCCCTCCAAGGAAATCTTGCTGGCACAAGTGTGTGGCTTGCTTATGTCCCCAATGTCGCGTACAGCCGTTGTGCTGGGCGCCCTGGCGGCAAAGAAGAGCGAAGGCGCAGAACCTGCAGCTGAAGCTGAAGCTGAAGCAGCTGCCGCTTAATTGCGCGGCACAAACCAACAAATTTGTTAGGAAATAACATGGCATTCGATAAAGACGCATTCTTGACCGCCCTGGACAGCATGACTGTTCTGGAACTGAACGACCTGGTCAAGGCAATTGAAGAGAAGTTTGGCGTGTCTGCCGCCGCTATGGCTGCTCCCGCTGCTGGTGGCGCTGCTGCCGCTGCTGTGGAAGAAAAGACCGAGTTCAACGTTGTGCTGACTGAAGCCGGCGCGAACAAGGTTTCCGTGATTAAGGCTGTGCGTGAAATCACTGGCCTGGGCCTGAAGGAAGCCAAGGATCTGGTTGACGGCGCTCCCAAGAACGTGAAGGAAGCTGTTGCCAAGGCTGACGCTGAAGCTGCTGTGAAGAAGCTGATCGAAGCCGGTGCTAAGGCTGAACTGAAGTAATTCAGTGAAATCAAGGGCTGGAGACTCTTTTCAGGGTCTCCAGCCTTTGGCGCTTGTGAAATGCGCTGAAAAGAACACACCAAAAAGCAGGTTTCCTGGGGAGTCTGCTTTTTAGTGTCTTCTGACAATCCGACAGCAGAAGATGCCTTGGTTCGGGTGATGTGCAACGCATCACCGTCAGCCATGGTTGGTAGTGGCCAACCGCCAAGCCCGCAGAGTGAATCCTCTGTGGGGCAGTCGTCGCAGACCCAGGACTCATGTCTTTGCCCGGAGATCTCATGGCCTATTCTTACACCGAACGCAAGCGAATTCGCAAAAGCTTCGGGAGCCGCGAAAGCGTGCTCGAAGTGCCTTATCTGCTGCAGATGCAAAAAGATGCCTATACCGCATTCTTGCAGGCAGATGTAGCCCCCAAAAAACGTACCATTGATGGCCTGCAAGCGGCTTTCAATTCCGCTTTCCCCATCGTCTCCCACAACGGATTCGTTGAAATGAAGTTTGTCGAGTACAACCTCGCCAAGCCTGCTTTTGACGTTCGTGAATGCCAGACCCGTGGTCTGACCTTCGCCTCGGCCGTGCGTGCCAAGGTGCAGTTGATCATCTATGACCGTGAGTCTTCCACGGCTCAGTCCAAGGTGGTCAAGGAAGTGAAGGAACAAGAGGTCTACATGGGCGAAGTGCCCCTGATGACCGAAAAGGGTTCTTTCATCGTCAACGGTACCGAGCGCGTGATCGTGTCTCAGCTGCACCGTTCGCCTGGCGTGTTCTTCGAACACGACAAGGGTAAGACCCATAGCTCGGGCAAGCTGCTGTTCTCGGCACGCATCATCCCTTATCGCGGTTCCTGGCTGGACTTTGAGTTCGACCCCAAGGACCTGCTGTTCTTCCGTGTGGACCGTCGCCGCAAGATGCCTGTGACGATTCTGCTGAAGGCCATCGGTCTGACGCCTGAAACCATTCTGGCCAACTTCTTCGTCAACGACAATTTCCGTCTGATGGACAGTGGTGCCCAGATGGAGTTCGTGGCTGATCGTCTGAAGGGTGAAATTGCCCGTTTCGACATCACCGACAAGGCTGGCAAGGTCGTTGTGGCCAAGGACAAGCGCGTCACCGCCCGTCACACTCGTGAGATGGAGCAATCGGGTACCAAGTACGTCAGCGTGCCTGAAGACTTCCTGATTGGTCGCGTAGTCGCCAAGAACATTGTTGATCCCGACACCGGTGAAATCATTGCCAAGGCCAACGAAGAGTTGACCGAAGCTCTGCTCAAGAAGCTGCGCAGCGCCGGCGTGCAAGATCTGCAATGCCTGTACACCAATGAACTGGATCAAGGCGCTTACATCTCGCAGACTCTGCGTACCGATGAAACCGTGGACGAATTTGCCGCCCGCGTTGCCATCTACCGCATGATGCGTCCCGGCGAGCCGCCTACCGAGGACGCTGTGCAAGCGCTGTTCCAGCGCCTGTTCTACAACCCCGATACGTACGATCTGTCGCGCGTGGGTCGTATGAAGTTCAATGCCAAGGTCGGTCGCGATGGCGCAACCGGCCCCATGGTGCTGTCCAACGAAGACATCTTGGCCGTGGTCAAGATTTTGGTGGATCTGCGCAATGGCAAGGGTGAAGTCGACGATATCGATCACCTGGGCAACCGTCGCGTGCGCTGCGTGGGCGAACTGGCCGAAAACCAGTACCGCACCGGTCTGGCACGTATCGAAAAGGCTGTGAAGGAACGTCTGGGTCAGGCTGAGCAAGAGCCTCTGATGCCTCACGATCTGATCAACTCCAAGCCCATCTCTGCAGCCCTGAAGGAGTTCTTCGGTGCATCGCAGCTGTCGCAGTTCATGGACCAGACCAATCCTCTGGCCGAAATCACCCACAAGCGCCGTGTTTCGGCTCTTGGCCCGGGCGGTTTGACTCGCGAACGTGCCGGCTTTGAAGTGCGTGACGTGCACGTGACCCACTACGGTCGCGTCTGCCCTATCGAAACGCCTGAAGGTCCAAACATTGGCCTGATCAACTCGCTGGCCCTGTATGCCCGCTTGAATGAATACGGCTTCATCGAAACGCCTTACCGCCGCGTGGTGGATGGCAAGGTGACCAACCAGATCGATTACCTGTCTGCCATCGAAGAAGGCAAGTACGTGATCGCTCAGGCCAATGCCGAGTTGGACGCCGAAGGCCGTCTGACGGGTGACCTGGTGTCGGCCCGTGAAAACGGTGAATCGACCCTGCTGTCCGCCGAGCGCGTGCAGTACATGGACGTGTCGCCTGCGCAGATCGTGTCGGTGGCTGCTTCCCTGATTCCGTTCCTCGAACACGATGACGCGAACCGCGCATTGATGGGTGCCAACATGTCGCGTCAGGCCGTGCCTGTGCTGCGTCCTGAAAAGCCCATGGTTGGTACCGGTATCGAGCGCGTGGCCGCTGTGGACTCCGGCACCGTGGTGACGGCAACTCGCGGCGGTATCGTGGATTACGTGGATGCAACCCGCATCGTGATCCGCGTGAACGACGACGAAGCAGTGGCTGGTGAAGTGGGTGTGGACATCTACAACCTCATCAAGTATCAGCGTTCCAACCAGAACACCAACATCCACCAACGCCCCATCGTCAAGCGCGGTGACAAGTTGGCCAAGGGTGATGTGCTGGCGGACGGCGCTTCTACCGATCTGGGCGAAATCGCCATCGGTCAGAACATGCTGATCGCTTTCATGCCCTGGAACGGCTACAACTTCGAAGATTCGATCTTGATCAACGAGCGCGTGGTGGCTGAAGACCGCTACACCTCGATCCACATCGAAGAACTCGTGGTCATGGCTCGCGATACCAAGCTTGGCCCAGAGGAAATCACGCGCGACATTCCGAACCTGTCGGAACAGCAACTGAACCGTCTGGACGAGTCCGGCATCATCTACGTGGGCGCTGAAGTGCAACCCGGCGATGTGCTGGTGGGCAAGGTCACTCCCAAGGGTGAAACGACTCTGACTCCTGAAGAAAAGCTGCTGCGCGCTATCTTCGGTGAGAAGGCTTCGGACGTGAAGGACACCTCGCTGCGTGTGGATCAGGGCTCGCAAGGCACCGTGATCGACGTGCAAGTGTTCACGCGTGAAGGCATCCAGCGCGACAAGCGTGCTCAACAGATTATTGATGATGAGCTCAAGCGCTTCCGTCTGGATCTGAACGACCAGCTGCGTATTGTGGAAGCCGATGCGTTCGACCGTATCGAGAAGCTGCTGACCGGCCGCGTGGCCAATGGTGGCCCGCAAAAGCTGTCCAAGGGCGCCAAGATCGACAAGGCGTATCTGGACGGTGTGGAGAAGTTCCACTGGTTCGACATTCGTCCGGCAGAAGACGATGTGGCTGCACAATTGGAGTCCATCAAGAACTCCATTGAGCAGCAGCGTCACAACTTCGACCTGGCTTTTGAAGAAAAGCGCAAGAAGCTCACGCAAGGCGACGAGTTGCCTGCTGGCGTGCTGAAGATGGTCAAGGTCTACCTGGCCGTCAAGCGTCGTCTGCAGCCTGGTGACAAGATGGCCGGCCGTCACGGTAACAAGGGTGTGGTCTCCAAGATCGTGCCTGTGGAAGACATGCCTTACATGGCTGATGGCTCCACTGCCGACATCGTGCTGAACCCGCTGGGCGTGCCTTCGCGTATGAACATCGGTCAGGTGCTGGAAGTGCACTTGGGCTGGGCCGGCAAGGGTCTGGGTCAGCGCATCGGCAACATGCTCCAAGAAGAAGCCCGTGCTGCTGAAGTGCGCGCCTTCCTGGAAGAGGTTTACAACAGCCGAGGCCGCAAGGAAGACCTGGCTCAGCTGGACGACAACGAAGTTCTGGCCATGGCCCAGACCTTGACTACGGGCGTGCCGTTTGCCACTCCCGTGTTCGACGGTGCTTCCGAGCAGGAAATCAAGGACATGCTGAAGCTGGCATATCCCGATGACCTGAAGGAGCGCAAGGGCCTGACCGAGACCCGCACACAGGCGTATCTGTATGACGGCCGCACTGGTGACCGCTTCGAGCGTCCCACCACCATCGGCTACATGCACTACCTGAAGCTGCACCACTTGGTCGACGACAAGATGCATGCCCGTTCCACCGGTCCGTACTCGCTGGTGACGCAACAACCTCTGGGCGGTAAGGCTCAGTTCGGTGGTCAGCGTTTCGGTGAAATGGAAGTGTGGGCGCTGGAAGCTTACGGCGCCGCCTACGTGCTGCAGGAAATGTTGACTGTGAAGTCCGATGACGTGGTGGGCCGTACCAAGGTGTACGAATCCATCGTCAAGGGTGAGCATTCCATCGAGGCAGGCATGCCCGAGTCGTTCAACGTGCTGGTCAAGGAAATCCGTTCCCTGGGCCTGGACATTGAACTCGAACGTTCTTAATTGAAAAGGAAAGAGTCTATGAAATCGCTACTCGACCTGTTCAAGCAATTTACGCCTGATGAGCATTTCGATGCCATCAAGATCGGCCTGGCCTCGCCCGAAAAGATCCGCTCGTGGTCTTTCGGCGAAGTGAAGAAGCCTGAGACGATCAACTACCGTACCTTCAAGCCCGAGCGTGATGGTCTGTTCTGCGCCAAGATCTTTGGGCCGATCAAGGACTACGAATGCCTGTGCGGCAAGTACAAGCGCTTGAAGCACCGCGGCGTGATCTGCGAGAAGTGTGGCGTTGAAGTCACACAGACCAAGGTGCGTCGTGAACGCATGGGTCACATCGACCTGGCTGCACCTTGCGCCCACATCTGGTTCCTGAAGTCCCTGCCGTCGCGTCTGGGCCTGGTGCTGGACATGACGCTGCGCGACATCGAACGCGTGCTGTACTTTGAAGCCTATGTGGTGACCGATCCCGGCATGACTCCGCTGAAGAAGTTCAGCATCATGACCGAAGACGATTACGACGCTAAGTGCATCGAATACGGCTACGACGAATTCACCGCCAAGATGGGCGCTGAAGGTATCAAGGACCTGCTGGAAGGCATTGATATCGACGTCGAGATCGAGCGTCTGCGCGGCGATCTGACCGGCTCCGAAGTCAAGGTCAAGAAGAACGCCAAGCGTCTGAAGCTGCTGGAAGCCTTCAAGAAGTCCGGCATTCGTCCCGGCTGGATGGTGATGGAAGTGCTGCCTGTGCTGCCTCCGGATCTGCGTCCTCTGGTGCCCCTGGACGGCGGCCGCTTTGCGACCTCCGACCTGAACGACCTGTACCGTCGCGTTATCAACCGTAACTCGCGTCTGCGTCGTCTGCTGGAGCTGAAGGCTCCCGAAATCATTGCGCGCAACGAAAAGCGCATGCTGCAAGAAGCCGTGGACAGCTTGCTGGACAACGGTCGTCGCGGCAAGGCCATGACAGGCGCCAACAAGCGTGCCCTGAAGTCCCTGGCCGACATGATCAAGGGTAAGAGCGGTCGTTTCCGTCAGAACTTGCTGGGCAAGCGCGTGGACTACTCCGGTCGTTCCGTGATTACCGTGGGTCCTTACCTCAAGCTGCACCAGTGCGGTCTGCCCAAGCTGATGGCGCTGGAACTGTTCAAGCCCTTCATCTTTGCGCAGCTCGAGCAGCGCGGCATTGCCACGACCATCAAGGCTGCCAAGAAGGAAGTGGAAGCCGGTACACCCGTGGTGTGGGACATTCTTGAAGAAGTCATCAAGGAACACCCGATCATGCTCAACCGTGCGCCTACGCTGCACCGTTTGGGTATCCAGGCTTTCGAGCCCATCCTGATCGAAGGCAAGGCACTGCAACTGCACCCGCTGGTTTGCGCTGCGTTCAACGCCGACTTCGACGGTGACCAGATGGCTGTTCACGTGCCCTTGTCTGTGGAAGCGCAGATGGAAGCCCGTACGCTGATGCTGGCCTCCAACAACGTGCTGTTCCCTGCTTCGGGCGAGCCTTCCATCGTTCCTTCTCAGGACGTGGTGCTGGGTCTGTATCACGCCACGCGTGAGATGATCAACGGCAAGGGCGAAGGCATGGTGTTTGCCGACTTGGCTGAAGTGCAGCGCGCACTGGATGCCAACGAAACCGAGCTGCATGCCAAGATCAGCGTGCGCCTGACCGAGTGGAACAAGAACAAGGACACCGGCGAATTCGAGCCTGTGACCTCGTTGGTTGAAACCACGGTGGGTCGTGCTCTGCTGTCCGAGATTCTTCCCAAGGGCCTGGCGTTCACCAACATGAACAAGGCACTGAAGAAGAAGGAAATCTCCAAGCTGATCAATGCGTCCTTCCGTCGCTGCGGCCTGAAGGCTACCGTGGTGTTCGCCGACAAGCTGCTGCAAAACGGCTTCCGTCTGTCGACTCACGCTGGTTTCTCCGTGTCGATCGACGACATGCTGGTGCCTCCGCAAAAGGCTGAGATCCTGGCCCGTGCCGAAGGCGAAGTGAAGGAAATCGAGCAGCAGTACGTCTCGGGTCTGGTGACCTCCGGTGAGCGCTACAACAAGGTGGTGGACATTTGGGGCAAGGCCGGCGACGACGTGTCCAAGGTGATGATGGACCAGCTGAAGGTTGAAAAGACCACCGACCGTCACGGCAACGTAGTGGAGCAAGAGTCTTTCAACGCCATTTACATGATGGCCGACTCCGGCGCCCGTGGTTCTGCAGCCCAGATTCGTCAGCTGGCCGGTATGCGTGGTCTGATGGCCAAGCCTGACGGTTCCATTATTGAGACGCCTATTACCGCGAACTTCCGCGAAGGCCTCAATGTGTTGCAGTACTTCATCTCGACCCACGGTGCCCGTAAGGGTCTGGCCGACACGGCGTTGAAGACAGCTAACTCCGGTTACCTGACTCGTCGTCTGGTGGACGTGACGCAAGACTTGGTCGTGAACGAACAAGACTGCGGTACGTTCAACGGCTACCTGATGCGCGCCATCGTCGAAGGCGGTGAAGTGATCGAATCCCTGCGCGATCGCGTGCTGGGCCGTTCCGTCGCTGAAGACGTTCTGCACCCTGAAACACGCACTGTGTTGATGGCCGCAGGCACGCTGCTGGACGAAGACAACATCGAAGAGCTGGAAGCTCAAGGCGTGGACGAGATCAAGGTCCGTACGGCCCTGACCTGCGAAACCCGCTTTGGTCTGTGCGCCACCTGCTATGGCCGCGACTTGGGCCGTGGCGGCATGATCAACCTCGGCGAAGCCGTGGGCGTGATTGCAGCCCAGTCCATCGGTGAACCCGGTACCCAGCTGACCATGCGTACGTTCCACATCGGTGGTGCGGCTTCGCGTGCAGCCATCGCGTCGAGCGTGGAAGCCAAGTCCAACGGCTCCATCGGCTTCAACAGCACGATGCGCTATGTGAGCAACACCAAGGGTGAGCTGGTCGTGATTTCGCGCTCCGGCGAAATCGTGATTGCTGAAAACGGTCGCGAGCGTGAGCGTCACAAAGTGCCTTACGGCGCTGTGTTGACGGTCAAGCCCGATGAAGCCATCAAGGCTGGCAAGATCCTGGCTAACTGGGATCCGCTGACTCGCCCCATCATTACGGAATACGCCGGTCGGGTGAATTTCGAGAATGTGGAAGAAGGCTTGACGGTTGCCAAGCAGGTCGACGAAGTGACCGGTCTGTCCACTCTGGTGGTGATCGATCCCAAGCGTCGCGGTTCTGCCAAGGTCGTGCGTCCCCAGGTCAAGCTGATCGATGCCAACAACCAGGAAGTGAAGATTCCTGGTACCGACCACGCAGTGACGATCGGCTTCCAGGTCGGCGCTCTGATCCAGGTGCGTGATGGCCAGGATGTGGGCCCCGGCGAAGTGCTGGCCCGTATCCCCGTCGAAGGTCAGAAGACCCGCGACATTACCGGTGGTCTGCCTCGCGTGGCCGAGCTGTTCGAAGCCCGTACGCCCAAGGACAAGGGCACTCTGGCCGAGATGACCGGTACCGTGTCCTTCGGTAAGGAAACCAAGGGCAAGATCCGCCTGCAGATCACCGATCTGGAAGGCAAGGTCTGGGAAGAGCTGGTACCCAAGGAGCGCAACATTCTGGTCCACGAAGGCCAGGTGGTGAACAAGGGTGAATCCATTGTGGACGGCCCGGCCGATCCGCAGGACATCCTGCGTCTGCTGGGTATCGAAGAGCTGTCGCGCTACATCGTGGACGAAGTTCAGGACGTGTACCGCTTGCAAGGCGTGAAGATCAACGACAAGCACATCGAGGTGATCGTTCGCCAGATGCTGCGCCGCGTTGTGATCGAGAACCCAGGCGAGACCACCTACATCCAGGGTGAGCAGGTCGAACGCTCGGAAGTGCTCAACACCAACGAGGACATGCAAAAGCAAGGCAAGATTCCTGCAACGTACTCCAACGTGCTGCTGGGTATTACCAAGGCTTCGCTGTCGACCGACTCCTTCATCTCGGCTGCTTCCTTCCAGGAAACAACCCGCGTGCTGACCGAGGCTGCCATCATGGGCAAGCGCGACGAGCTGCGTGGCCTGAAGGAAAACGTGATCGTGGGTCGTCTGATCCCTGCCGGTACCGGTCTGGCCTACCACCAGGCACGCAAGGCCAAGGACGAAATGGACGACGCCGAGCGCCGTGCCATCGCCGATGCCGAAGCGGCTGAACTGGCTGGCGTGACCGCCGACGAAGCTTCCAGCGACGCTTCTGCCGAGTAAGCTGCAGCCGGATCCAGGGTGGGCAACCGCCCTGGATTGAGCTCAGCTGTGCGCTCCCGCTCTGCCTGCC
This sequence comes from Comamonas aquatilis, assembly GCF_965139575.1. Lineage (NCBI taxonomy): Bacteria > Pseudomonadati > Pseudomonadota > Betaproteobacteria > Burkholderiales > Comamonadaceae > Comamonas > Comamonas aquatilis. The sequence continues at coordinate 136,610 of NZ_CBCSIW010000006.1, forward strand.
GCAGACGGGAGCGTTTTTCTTTTGAAGAATTATTTAAATCTGCCTTGGCTTCAAGGCCTGTCGTCCATGAATCAAAAGCCCGAGAAAAAGCAGCCCACAGCAGATCAGCACCATGCGCCTGCGCTGTGGCAGCAATTGGATGCCGTGGCCCAGGCCCTGCATGGCATCTTGGGTGGGCAGTCGAGCAAGACGGTGTTGGCACAGGTGCCACAGCGCTTGCGCCCCGGTGTCCAGGCTTTGTTGTTCCAGGTGCTGCGCAATCTGGGTCGTGCGCAAGCGCTGCAAAAGCAGCTGGCGCCGCGCGCTCCGGCCCCCAAGGTCAGTGCCTTGCTGTGCACCGCCTTGGCCCTGGCCTGGACGGATGAGCAGGCACCGTATCCGCCGTTTACCCTGGTCAATCAGGCCGTCGAAGCGGCCAAGCGCGGTGCGGCACGTGCCCAGTCGGGTTTTATCAACGCCTGTTTGCGCCGTTTTTTGCGCGAGCGTGATGCGCTGGTTGCGGCCACGCAAGCGAGCCCGGTGGCCGTCTGGAACCATCCTGCCTGGTGGATAGAACGTCTGAAAAAAGACCATCCGCAGGATTGGCAGACCATTTTGGCCGCCAACAATGCGCAGCCGCCCATGACCTTGCGTGTTAATCAGCAAAAATGCACTCAATCCCAGTACCTGAAGGCGCTTGAAGCTATTGATTTGAGAGCTTCATTGGTGGCGGATATGGGCTTGCAGCTGGAGCATGCTGCGCCGGTGAACGAGTTGCCGCATTTCGCCGAAGGCTGGGCTTCCGTGCAAGATGCGGCCGCGCAACTGGCCGCTCCCTTGCTGCTCAAGGGCCTGACGCCGGTAGCAGGCCGCCCGCTGCGCGTGCTCGATGCCTGCGCAGCACCCGGCGGCAAAACGGCGCATTTGCTGGAATATGCCGCGCCTGGCTCGCTGCAAGTGACGGCGTTGGAGATCGATGCTGAGCGCGCGCACCGCATTGATGACACGCTGGGCCGTTTGGGCCTCAAGGCCCAGGTGCTGGTGGCAGACGCCAGCGCGCCTGATCAGTGGTTTGCATCGCAGTGCGGTGGCGAGCTGTTCGATGCCATTTTGCTGGATGCGCCTTGCTCGGCTTCGGGCATTGTGCGCCGCCAGCCCGATGCACGCTGGCTGCGCCGTGAAACCGATATTGCCCAGCTGGGGGAGATTCAATCCCGTCTTCTCGATACCTTGTGGCCCTTGCTGCAACCCGGCGGGCGCATGGTTTATTGCACCTGCTCGGTCTTCAAGGCCGAGGGGGAGGCTCAGGTGCAAGCGTTTCTTGCACGCAACACTACGGCGCTCAGCTTGCCTGCGGCAGGGCATTTAATTCCTGGCAAACCGGAAAAAGCGGATGGGCTGACTGACAATGCTTTAGGTGACCACGACGGCTTTTATTACGCACTGCTGGAAAAAACGCGCTGACACTTTCGCGCAGGCTTGGTGGCGAACGCTGCTGGCCTGCATGCTGTGTCTGGCGGCTTCCGGCATGCTGATGAAAAGCTGGGCGGACACGGTGCCGGCCGATATCAGTTCCATGAAGGTCGAGCGTAGTGACGAAGGCCTGTTTCTGTCTGCCAATCTGCAGTTCGATTTGCCCATGCAGGTCGATGATGCCCTGCGGCAGGGCATCCCCATTTACTTTGCTGCCGAAGCCCAGGTGCAGCGCGAGCGCTGGTACTGGTCCGACCAGCAACTGGGCACGGCCACGCGCTATTACCGCCTCACCCACCAGCCGCTGACACGCCGCTGGCGTCTGCATATCTCCAATAACGCCTTCACCAGTTCCTCCGGGGGGCTGGTTCTGGGCCAGACCTATGAGCAGCTGGAAGACGCACTTGCTGCCATTCAGCGCATCTCGCGCTGGAAGATCATGGAGCCGGGGCAGCTCAATGGCACCTCGGGTGTCTCGGTACAACTGCGCTTCAGAGTGGATTTGTCGGCCTTGCCAAGGCCTTTGCAAATTGGCGCTCTCGGCCGTTCGGGCTGGAATTTGCAACTCTCGCGCACACAGATACTGGAGCCCTGATGGCTGATTTCAAGCATCTGGATTCCGAAGGCGCGCTGCCGTCCACCACGCGCTGGTCCCGCGCCACCCGCTTGGCCGTGGGTACGGGCGTGGCTTTGATGGCCGTTGTCGGCGTGATGCTGCTGTTTCTGCTCACCTTGGCTACGAATAACCGCTTGGCCTACGAGAGGAATTACAACTGGCTGTTTGCCGCCAATGTGGTGGCCGCAGGCCTGTTGCTGTTCATTTTGCTGTGGGGCGGCATACGTCTTGCCCTGCGCCTGCGCCGTGGACGTTTCGGCAGCCGGCTGCTGCTCAAGCTGGCAGGTATCTTCACTCTGGTGGGCCTGGTGCCGGGCTTGCTGATTTATGTCGTGTCCTATCAGTTTGTGTCCCGCTCCATCGAGAGCTGGTTCGATGTCAAGGTGGAAGGGGCGCTGTCCGCCGGGGTGAGTCTGGCCAGCGCCACGCTGGAGACGGTGGCCAACGACATGGCCAATAACACCCGCACGGCAGTCGCTCAGCTGTCCACGGTGTCCGACACCGGTGCGGCGCTGGTGCTGGAGCGCATACGGGATCAGATTGGCGCCACGGATGCCGTGCTCTGGAGCGCCTCGGGCCGGGCCATTGCCAGTGTCGGTAAATCCCAATTCGATCTGCAGCCGGAGCGCCCCAGCACGCAGGAGCTGCGCACTCTGCGCGAGCAGCGAACGATTGCCAGCATCGAAGGGCTGGATGACGAAACCGAAGGCCCTTCAGAAAAGGCTGCTGCCAACGCCCGCGTGCGGACCCTGGTGCAGGTGCCCAACCCTTCCGTCAACCTGTTGGAAGAACCGCGCTATCTGCAAGCCACCATCCCGCTGCCGTCCAGTTTGGTGACCAATGCCCTGGCCGTGCAGGAGGCGAACCGGGAGTACCAGGAGCGCGCCCTGGCCCGTGGCGGCCTGCAGCGCATGTATATAGGCACGCTCACGCTGGCCCTGTTTTTGGCCGTGTTTGGTGCCGTGGTGCTGGCCGTGGTGCTGGGCAATCAGCTGGCCAAACCGCTGCTTTTGTTGGCCCAGGGCATGCGCGATGTGGCGAGAGGCGATCTGCGGCCCAAGCCCGCCCTGCAGAACAAGGATGAAATCGGTGGGCTGACCCGCTCGTTTGCGGTGATGACACAGCAGCTGGCCGATGCACGCTCGGATGCCAACCGTAATTTGCTGCAGCTCGATTCCGCCCGCGCCAATCTGCAAACCATTCTGGACAATCTGACTTCGGGTGTCATCGTGCTCGATGACCAGGGACGCATCGTGCTCAGCAATCCGGGCGCGACCCGTATCTTGCGTGCGCCCATGGCAGTGTTCCAGGGCAAGCGCTTGCGCGATGTGTCGGGGCTGCAGGAATTTGCCCGTGTGGTGCAGGAGCAGTTTGCCCTGTTCCTTGGCGATCCCAATGCCGCCCAGGGGCGCGACCGCTGGCAGCTGGTGTTCGAGCTCGACGGCGGCGACGGCGACGTGGTGCACAACACGACGAGCCTGGTCATGCGTGGTGCAGAGCTGCCGGATGACCAGCGCCTGCTGGTGTTTGACGATATCTCCGAGATTGTGTCCGCCCAGCGTGCACAGGCTTGGGGCGAAGTGGCGCGACGGGTGGCGCACGAGATTAAGAATCCGCTGACCCCGATTCAGCTGTCTGCGGAGCGCATGGCGATGAAGCTTACCGACAAGCTGCAGCCAACGGAGCAAGCCCTGCTGGCCAAATCCGTCAAAACCATCGTGGATCAGGTGGCCGCCATGAAACGGCTGGTGGACGAGTTCCGCGAATATGCGCGTTTACCGGCCGCCAATCTGCAGGCGTTAGACTTGAACACTCTGGTGACCGAGGTGCTTCAGCTCTATGGCGAGGAAAATGCGACGGTGCGCGTAGACGCCATGTTGGACGAGCAATGCCCTCCCATTCATGGTGACAGCCAGCAGTTGCGACAGGTCATCCACAATCTTTTGCAAAATGCGCAGGACGCGACGATGCAAAAGGCTCAGGAAACCGGGCAGACTCCAGGGCCCGTCACTATTGAAACCCGCTGGATTGATTCAACACAACGGGTAAGGCTGAGCATCAGCGACAGTGGCACGGGATTTGCTGCCAACATACTGCAACGGGCGTTTGAGCCCTACGTGACTACCAAATCGCGTGGCACGGGACTGGGTCTGGCAGTGGTTAAAAAGATTGCCGACGAGCACCATGCCCGGGTTGACCTGGGTAATCGAGAGGAAGACGGGATAGTGCAAGGTGCACGAGTCTCGCTATCATTTGCACCTGATGACCGTGCGACGTGGCCTGATGCCGCCTCGCACACCGCATAGCAATAGGCTTTAGACACATGGCAAACATACTGGTGGTCGACGACGAACTGGGGATCCGGGATTTGTTGTCGGAAATCCTCAACGACGAAGGTCATAGTGTGGACGTGGCGGAGAACGCCAATCAGGCGCGCATAGCGCGTGCCTCCAATGCCTATGACCTCGTGTTGCTGGATATATGGATGCCGGATACGGATGGCGTCACGCTGCTCAAGGAATGGGCAACGGCCGGACAGCTGACCATGCCCGTCATCATGATGAGCGGTCATGCCACGATAGAGACGGCTGTGGAAGCCACGCGCATAGGCGCGCTGTCCTTTCTGGAAAAGCCCATCACCATGCAAAAGCTGCTCAAAGCGGTGGAGCAGGGTCTGGCCCGAAGCTCGACCAGCCAGGCGGCTGAATCTACAGCCGCCAGCAATGATGGCATCGCACCGACGCTGGCCACCAGCGTCTCGGCTCAGGCAACTGAAGACAATCTGCCCCATGCCCACCAGGGCTTTGACCTGGATCGCCCGTTGCGTGAAGCTCGTGATGGATTTGAAAAAGCCTATTTCGAGTTCCATCTGGCCCGTGAAGGCGGCTCCATGACGCGTGTGGCCGAGAAGACGGGGCTGGAGCGTACCCACCTGTACCGAAAGCTGCGACAACTGGGCGTGGACCTCGGACGCAATCGCCGCGGATAATTTTCAGAAAATTGGCGTATTTCGATTTGAGATCGAAAAGTATGCATATAATCGTGGCTTCGGTATGCGAGAGCATAAAGAAAAGGCCCGGTAGCTCAGTCGGTAGAGCAGAGGATTGAAAATCCTTGTGTCGGCGGTTCGATTCCGTCCCAGGCCACCAAATTCAAATCCCTAGTGCTGCAAGGTACTGGGGATTTTTGCATTCAGGCCTGATTTCTAACGGCGACTTCATCGCCGGATGCCTAGGCACGATGCGATGGCGAAAGTATGCATATAATCACGACTTCAGCAAACATCAACGCTGAATGAAAAAGGCCCGGTAGCTCAGTCGGTAGAGCAGAGGATTGAAAATCCTTGTGTCGGCGGTTCGATTCCGTCCCAGGCCACCAGATTCAAAGCCCCAGTACTGCAAAGTACTGGGGCTTTTCTCATTGCATCAAGGCCCGGGCCCTGGGATTTTGCGGGCGCTCGGCATGCAGCCGCGGGGTAGACAAGACGCGGTAAGCTCGCTGCTTGCCATGCTGCCGGCGTACAAGGCGCAGGCAGGGCATTGGGAGGGCTTACGTGACGACACAATGGCAGCCGGGGCTGATCGCCCTGCATGGAAATCAGACCGAAGCGCTGGCCGATACGGTGCTGGCCTGGCTGGCCGCGCATCCGCTGCAGGTGCTGGAGCCGGAGATCGTGCTGGTGCAGAGCAACGGCATGGCCGAGTGGTTCAAGATGCGCATGGCAGCGGCCCAAGGCGTGTGTGCCGCCGCCCGGGTCGAGCTGCCCGCGCGTTTTGTGTGGCGCAGCTATCGCCAGATTTTGGGTGCGGACAAGGTGCCGCGTGAATCGCCGCTGGACGAAACGCCCATGATCTGGCGTCTGATGCGCATCCTGCCGCAATGTCTGGAGCAGCCTGAATTTGCGCCGATTGCCAGCTTTTTGCGACCTGGCGAACCTCAGCGCCTGCTGCAGCTGGCCGAGCGCCTGGCCGACCTGTTTGACCAGTATCAGATTTACCGGGCCGATTGGCTGGATGCCTGGGCCCAGGGGCTGGCTGTGCTGCGCAACCCCGGGCGCCCCGATGTGCCCGTCCCCGAAGGCCAGCTGTGGCAGCCCAGCCTGTGGCGCACGGTACTGGCCGAGCTTGATGAGGTGGAACGCGAAGCCACGCGCCCTGCCTTGTTGGCGCGCGTGCTGGCTGCGCTGCAATCCGGTCAGCCGCCGGTCAGTCCGCTGGCCCGCCGGGTGGTGGTTTTCGGCATGAGCCAGATGCCGCTGTCTCTGATGCAGTTTCTCAGTGGCATTGCCCAGCACAGCCAGGTGCTGATTGCCGTGCCCAACCCCTGCCGTTTCCACTGGGCCGATGCGATTGACGGGCGCGAGCTGCTACGGCAGGAGCGCCGCCGTCACCCGCATCGAGGGGGGCAGGATCTGGCGCGCATACCGCTGGAGGCCATGCACGCCCATGCCCATCCGCTGCTGGCGGCCTGGGGCCGGCAAAGCCGCGACTATGTGCGCCAGCTCGACAGCTTCGACACCACGGACGAGGTGGCTGCACAATGGAGCTGGCCGCGTGTGGATGTGTATGACGAAGCCGATGCCCATGATCTGGCGCAGGCTCCCTTGCTCACCCAGGTGCAGCAGCGCATACGCGATCTGGTGCCGCTGGCCGAGCATCCGCAGCTGCAGATTCCCGCAGCTGACCGCTCCATCGTTTTCCACAAGGCCCATGGCCTGGTGCGGGAGCTGGAGGTGTTGCACGATGAATTGCTGCACATGCTGGCCCAACCTGCGCAAGGCGAGCAGGCAAGGCTGGCCCCGCGCGATGTGGTGGTCATGCTGCCGGCGATCGAAGAGGCGGCGCCGTCCATCCGTGCTGTGTTCGGCCAGTACGGGCGCCACGATGCGCGATACATCCCTTTCGATATTGCCGACATGGGCGCGCGCGCCAGCAGCCCGCTGATCACGGCGCTGCAATGGTTGCTCAAGCTGCCGCAGCAGCGCTGCCGCTTGAGTGAGTTATGCGATCTGCTGGATGTGCCTGCCGTGGCGGCCCGTGTGGGGCTGGATGCCGATGAGCTGCCGCAGCTCACCCGCTGGATGGCGGGGGCGGGCATACGCTGGGGCCTCAATGAAGCCCAGCGTTCGCAACTGGGCTTGCAGGCCTGCGGCGACCCCAATAGCGCCTGGTTTGGTCTGCAACGCATGTTGCTGGGCTATGCCAGCGGCGGCAGCGCCGAGACGCAAGTCCAGGCTTTTGCCGGGATTGAGCCCTATGACGAGGTTGGTGGTCTCAGTGCCGAGCTGGCCGGCAGCCTGGCCAGCTTGCTGCAGCGTCTGCTGCAATGGTGGCAAACCGCCAATGAGCCTGCAGCGCCTGCGCAGTGGGCAGAGCGCTTTCGCGCCCTGCTGGACGATTTTTTTGTCAGCCGTAGCGATGAGGATCAGGCTTTGCTGGCCGCGTTGGATATGGCCCTGGTCCACTGGCAAAGAGCCTGCGAGCAGGCCGATTTTCATGCCGAGCTGGTGTTGGAAGTTGCCCAGGAGGCCTGGCTGCAGGCCTTGTCGGAACCCGCCTTGAACCAGCGCTTTCGTGCCGGTGGCGTCACCTTCTGCACCCTCATGCCCATGCGGGCGATTCCGTTTGAGGTGGTTTGCCTGCTGGGCATGAATGATGGCGACTATCCGCGTCGTGCCAGCCGTTCCGATTTCGATCTGATGGCCTTGCCAAAGCAATCGCGTCCCGGCGACCGGGCCCGGCGCGATGACGATCGCCAGCTCATGCTCGATGCTCTGCTGTCTGCGCGGCGCATGCTCTACATCAGCTGGGCTGGGCGCCATGTGCGCGACAACAGCGAGCAGCCGCCGTCCGTACTGGTTTCGCAGCTGCGTGACTATCTGGAGCAGGCCTGGCAGGGCGAGGAGGGAGGCAAGTTGCTGGCGCAGCGCACGCATCAGCACCCGCTGCAACCCTTTAGCCGCCGTTATTTCGAGGCCGATTCCGCTGTGCGCACCTATGCCCGCGAGTGGCATGCGGCGCACGCGGCGCAAGTTGCGGCCGTCGCCTCCCAGGCCGTGCCCTTTGTGCTGGATGCTGGCACCCCGCTCACGCTGGCGCGGTTGACGGATTTTCTGCGCCACCCTGCCCGTGCTTTTTTGCGCAACCGGCTGCTGGTGCGCTTCGAGCCGGACGAGGAGGTCATCGAAGACGACGAGCTGTTCCAGGTGGACGGCCTGACCGCCTACAGCCTGGTGCAGCAGCTGCAGCAAGACGTGGTCACGCAGCTGGTTCATGCCGGAGATTTGGTGGATGCAGATGTCTCGCGGCAGGTGCAGCAACAGGTGCAACGCCTGGCGCGCGCGGGCGTGCTGCCGCTGGCGGGTCTGGGTGCACGCGAAGCCCAGGTCTTGCAAGCCCAGGTCACACCCTCGCTGGTGGCTTGGCAAAATCTGATGAAAGAATGGCCGCAGCCGGCATCCAGAATGCGCTTGCTGCTACAAGAAAATGACTTGCTGCTGGATGATTGGGTGGACGGTCTGCGTCAGCGCAGCGACGCCCTCACGGCGCAGGCCCATGAATTTCAACTGAGCTGGTTTGCCATGGACCCGCGTAGCCTCCTGGACAAGGAGCGCCAGCCGCGTGCGGACAAGCTGCTGTCCATCTATGTGCGCAGCCTGGCTCTGTCTGCCACGGGCACACAGGCCCTGGGCTGTGTGGTGGCGCGCGATACCGTGCTCTGGGCCTTGCCCATGGAGCAGCGCCAAGCACAATCGGCGCTGCGGTCCTTGATGACCTTGTGGCTGCAAGGCCAGAGCGCGCCCTTGCCCTTGCCGTTGCGCACGGCCATGGCCGCTGCCGCTGACGATCTGCGCGCCGCCACGACGGCCTATGAGGGCAGCCATGTGCTGGACGGCGAATGCACGGATGCCAGCTGGGCGCGTTGCTATGCCGGTTGGGACGACTTGCTGGCCAGCGGCCAGTTTCAAGACCTGGCCAAGACGGCTTACACCCCCCTGCTGGAATGGAAAAGCCAGTACCTGCGCACCGAGGCCTTGCCCGAGCTGAACCAGGGACAGGCATGAGCAGGCCACAAGAGATGAATCCCATGACCCAGGCGGCCAGCCATATTCTTGATGCGTTTCAGCTTCCGCTCTGGGGCTCGCGCCTGATCGAGGCCAGCGCGGGCACGGGCAAGACCTGGACGATTGCCGCCCTGTATCTGCGCCTGGTGTTGGGCCATGGCGGCGAGCAGGGCTTCAACCGGCCGCTGATGCCGCCCGATATTCTGGTCATGACCTTTACCCGGGCCGCCACGCGCGAGCTGTCGGACCGGATTCGCGATCGCCTGGTGAATGCCGTCAAATGCTTTCGCGGCGAGCAAGAGCCTGAGGAGCACGATGTGTTCCTGCGCGATCTGCGCGCGGTCTATCCCGAAGGCCCGCTGCGCGCAGCCGCTGCATGGCGGCTGGACATGGCCGCGCAATGCATGGACGACGCGGCCATTCACACCATAGACGCCTGGTGCCAGCGCATGCTGCGCGAGCATGCTTTCGACAGCGGCAACCTGTTTGACGAGACGCTGGAAGCCGATGAAAGCCAGCGCCAGATCGAAGCGGCCCAGGACTATTGGCGCCAGCAGTGCTACCCCCTGTCTGGCGAACTGCTGGAGCAGGTGCTTGAGGTCTGGCCCCATGTGGGGGCGCTGGTGGGCGATATGCAGTCACTGCAGCGCGAGGCGGTGCCGGCCGAGGCCGGAGCCGGCTCGCTGGCCGAATGCGTGGCGCAAGCCCGGCAACAGCGGTGCCAGGCCTTGCAAGCCCTGGCCGAGGGTTGGGCGGACAAGACCCAGCGCTTGCAGACCTGGCTGGATGCGCAGCTGGACGGCAACGGTGCCCTATGGGACAAGCGCAAGCTGCAGCCGGGGCGCTACACGGGCTGGCTGGCGCAGATTGCGGCCTGGGCCGCTGACCCTTTGAACAGCACCTTGGAGTTGACGGATGCCGCGCGCAAGCGCCTGAGCCCCGAGGGCATGGCCGAGGCCTTCAAAGGCTCGACCATGGATTTGCTGCTGCCCACGGAATTTGCCCAGCTGCAGCAGCTGTTGGGCCAGCTGGCCCGGATTCCCAGCATGGCCGTGGTGCTGCGCCTGCATGCTGCGGCCCAGGTGCGACAACGTCTGCAATGGCTCAAGCGCCAAGCCGGCACCTTCGGTTTTGCCGATATGCTGCAGCGGCTGGATGGCGCGCTGGCTGGCGAGAACGGCGCGGCGCTCAGGGCCAGCATTCTGGCCCAGTACCCGGTGGCGCTGATTGACGAGTTTCAGGACACTTCGCCGCTGCAATACCGTCTGTTTGAGCAGATTTACCGCACGGCCGACAACGACTCGGAAAGTGCTTTGCTGCTGATCGGCGATCCCAAGCAGTCGATTTACGGGTTTCGCGGTGCCGACATTTACAGCTATCTGCAGGCGCGCCAAGCCACCGAGGGCCGGCACTATGTGCTGGGCACCAATTTCCGCTCCACCCAGGCTCTGGTGGCTGCCGTCAATCACTGGTTTGCCGAGGCAGAAAAGCGGCCCGGCGAAGGCGCTTTCATGTTCCGCCAGAGCAGCGCCGAGAATCCTCTGCCATTTGAGGCTGTGGTTGCCAACGGCCGCGCCGAGGTGCTGATGACCGGGGCCCAGCCCATGGCCGCGCTGACCGTGGCCTGGGATGGCTCCGTGAGCGATGAGCCGCTGAGCAACGAGGTGATTCGTCGCCGGTTTGCCGAGCATTGTGCCGACCGGATCGTGCAGTGGCTGATGGATGAGGCCACGGGTTTTGCGCAGCCGGGCAAGCCGCTGCAGCGCCTGCGGCCCGCCGATATTGCCGTGCTGGTGCGTACCGGCAAGGAGGCTGCCGCCGTGCGCCGTGCTTTGGCCCAGCGTTCGGTGGCTTCGGTGTATCTGTCTGATCAGGATTCGGTGTTTGCCAGCGACGAGGCGCAAGACCTGCTGTACTGGCTGCGCGCCGTGGCCGCGCCGCTGGATGCAATGGCAGCGCGCGCGGGTCTGGCCACCCGTTTGATGGGCCTGACGCTGGACGAACTGGCCTGGCTGGCCGCCGATGAAGAGGCCTTTGATGCCCAAAGCGAGCAACTGCGCGAGTTGCACAGCCTGTGGCTGCGCCACGGCGTGCTGGCCATGCTGCGCCAGACGCTATACCGCTTCCAGCTGCCTGCGCGCTGGCTGGCCGAGCTGGGGGGCGAGCGGCGGCTGACCAACTATCTGCACCTGGCCGAGTTGCTGCAAACTGCCAGCGCCCAGCTGGAGGGTGAACAAGCCTTGATCCGCTGGCTGGCCACGCAGATCGAGCAGCCAGGCAGCGGCGGCGAGGCGCAGATCGTGCGACTGGAATCCGATGCCGATCTGGTCAAGGTGGTGACGGTGCACAAAAGCAAGGGCTTGGAATATCCCGTGGTCTGCCTGCCGTTTGCCGGCAGCTTCAGGCTCATGGAGCGGCGCGGCACGGCCTATCTGTCGCTGCCCGTGCAGGGCGAGGCAGGCCCGGCGCGCGAACTGGTGCTGGACTATGACGACGAGCAGCTGGCGCAGGCCGACCGCGAGCGGCTGCGTGAGGATTTGCGGCTGTTCTATGTGGCGCTCACCCGTCCGCGCCACGCGCTGTGGATGGGCATGGCGCCCATGAAGCGCGGCAATGGCAAGGCCTGCGTGAATGAGAAAGGCTCGGCCGGCTATCTGCTGGCCGGCGATGAGGCGCAATCCCTGCCCGGCTGGCGCCAGCAACTGGGCGCCTTGGCCGATGGCTGCGAACAGATTGCTGTGCTGGATCTGCCGGCGCAGCTGCCCGAGCTGCAGCTTTGGCAGTCGCCAGAGGCCGCTCCGGCGCTGCTGGCCGCGCCCCAGTACGCGGCGGAATTTGACCGACGCTGGGGTATTGGCAGTTTTACCTCGCTGACGCGGGCCATGGCCGCTCCCAGCGTGCCGGTGCTGCCCGTGGTGTCCCTGCATCCGGCCGACGATGAGGCGCCGGCTGCAACGCCGGACGCCGCCGACAACGCATCTGCCAACACCTTGCCGGACGCTTTGCTGCCAGGCCTGCCCATGCAGGCCGCGCCCGTGGCTGCCGTCTGGCACCGCTTCATGCGCGGCCCCGTGGTGGGCAACTTTCTGCACGACCAGCTGGAATGGCTGATGGGCGAGGGCTTTGACCTGCCGCAGGTGCCGAGCGAAGCAGGGGAGTTCAGTGCGCTGGAGACCCGGTTGCTGCGCCGCTGTGAGCGCGCAGGCCGCAAGGATCAGGCGCTGGATGTGCTGCGCTGGTTGCGCGCCGTGGTGCACCAGCCGCTGCCGCCGCTGCAGACCAGCCTGGTGCAGCTGGGTCGGGAACAGGCCTTGCTGGCCGAGATGGAGTTCTGGTTGCCGGCCCACAAGCTCTCGGCTCCGCGCATCGATGCGCTGTGCCGCCAGTACATCCTGCCCGGCCTGCCGCGCCCGGCGCTGCCGCAGCGCGAGCTGCACGGAATGTTGATGGGCTTTGCCGACCTGGTGTTCAGCCACCAGGGGCGCTACTGGGTGCTTGATTACAAGACCAACCATCTGGGCCCGGATGCCGGTGCCTACACTCCCCAGGCCTTGGCCCATGCCATGCTGGCCCACCGCTATGACGTGCAGGCCGCTTTGTACCTGCTGGCCTTGCACCGTCTGCTGCGCAGCCGCCTGGGCCAGGCTTACGAGCCCGCACAGCAGCTGGGCGGAGCGCTGTACTACTTTTTGCGCGGTATCGATGGCGAGACGCAAGGCATGCATGTGCAGGGCTGCAGCGACGACATGCTGGCGCTGCTGGATGGGCTGGATGCCTTGCTGCAGGAGAAGGAGGGCGAGGCATGAAAAGCAAACGCCACTTGGATGTGCATACCCAGGATTTGTTTGCCGCGCCCGAGCTGAGCGTGCAGTACATGCTGACTGCCTTGCAGCGCTTGAGCGATGCGGGCTTGCTGCGCAGAATTGATAGCGCTCTGGCGCAGTTTCTGTGGAGCCAGGATGCGGCGGCGCAGCCGGCCTTGCTGATGGCGGCCGCCGTGCTGGCGCAGATGGAGGGGCGCGGTCACAGCTGCCTGCCGCTGGCAGAGCTGGTGCGCAGCCCCAATAACGTGCTGGCCTGGCCCAAGGAGGCCTTGGCCGCGCAGGAAGTGCTATGGGCGCAGCTGCCCGCCAGCCTTACCGACTGGCTGGCCGCCTTGCAGCGCAGCCCCGTGGTGCGTGTGCTGGGCCGCGATGCCGATCATGGCCAGCCCCTGGTGCTGCTGGGCGGCGAAGCTCCGCTGCTTTATCTGCGCCGCTACTGGGACTATGAACGCAGCGTGGCTGCGCATATTGCCAGCCGCACGGCCGTGGATGAGGCTGGCGTGGATGAAGCCAAGGTACGCCTCTGGCTGGACCGGTTGTTTGCCGCTTCTGCCAGTTCAACCAGCTCAGCCGAGGCGGTCGATCTGGACTGGCAAAAGCTGGCCTGCGCGCTGGCTTTGCGCGGCCAGCTGTCCGTCATTACGGGCGGTCCGGGCACGGGCAAGACCTATACCGCGGCGCGCCTGCTGGCCTTGCTGTTTGCCACCGCACCCGATGCGCAGCAGCTGCGCGTGGCGCTGGCCGCGCCCACGGGCAAGGCGGCGGCGCGGCTCAAGCAGTCGATTGATACGGCGCTGTTGGACCTGAACCCCGTGGTGCAGGGCGAGCTGGATCTGCAGGCCTTGGTGCAGCGCATGGGCGGCGCCCGCACGCTGCACTCGCTGCTGGGCGCGCGGCCAGATACCCGCCACTGGGGCCACCATGCCGGCAAGCCGCTGGATGTGGACGTGCTGATCGTGGATGAGGCGTCCATGATCCATCTGGAGATGATGTCGGCGCTGCTCCAGGCCTTGCCGCCCACGGCGCGCCTGATTCTGCTGGGCGACAAGGACCAGCTGGCCTCGGTGGAGGCCGGTGCCGTGCTTGGCGATCTATGCCGCGATGCGCAGGCTGGCTGCTATCTGCCCGATACCGTGGCCTATGCCCGGCGCGTGACGGGCTTGGAGATTCCCGCCGGTTTTGTGGCCGCCCAGGCGGCGCTTCCGCTGGCCCAGCACACCGTGATGCTGCGCAAAAGCCGCCGCTTTGGCGGCCCCATAGGCCAGCTGGCACAAGCCGTGAACCAGGGTGAGGCGCGGCAGGCCCTGGCCTTGCTCGAGGAGCACTCACGCCTGGGGCGCTCGGCCGTACTGTGGGCCAGACAAGGAGGCGAGGTGGCGGAAGTCTCCAGCGCTGCCGTGCAAGGTCGTGGAAGCCAGGCCAGCTATGCCGCTTATGCGCAAAGTCTGGGCCTGTGGCGCGAAAGCCGCCCGCAGACCGAGCCTGCGCATCAGGCCTGGGTGATGGAGGTGCTGCAGTCTTTTGACCGCTTTCGCCTGTTGTGCGCCGTGCGCGAAGGCGACTGGGGTGTGGCCGGCCTCAACCGTGCCGTGGAAGCCCAGTTGCAGGCCCAGGGCGTGATCCGCAAGGAGGGCGAGTGGTATATGGGCCGCCCGGTGATGGTCAGCCGCAATGATGCGGCGCTGGGCGTGTTCAACGGCGATATAGGCATGGCCTTGCCCAGCTTTGCCGACCCAGCACGGCTGCGCGTGTATTTCTTGCAAGGCGATGGCTTGCACCATGTGAGCACTGCGCGGCTGGCCCATGTGGAGACCGCGTTTGCCATGACGGTGCACAAAAGCCAGGGCTCGGAGTTCGAGCACACGGCGCTGGTGCTGTCCGCACAGGGCGGCAGCGTGCTCAACCGCGAGCTGGTCTACACCGGCATCACGCGGGCCCGCGAGGCGTTCACGCTCTGGGCCGAAGTGCCGGGGCTGCTGGCCTCGGCCATTGCCAGCCCGACGCAGCGCTCCAGCGGTTTGCTGCGATTTTTGGAGCAAAAAGCGCTTGATTGACAAGCGCTTCAGGCATTTTCAATGCTCGTAAACCGCTTCCCAGTTGGCAAAGCCTTTGACCTCGATGGGGTTGCCGCTGGGGTCGTAGAAAAACATGGTCCATTGCTCGCCGGGCTCGCCTTCAAAGCGCACCTGAGGCTCCAGCACGAATTGGGTATTGGCGGCTTTCAGGCGCTCGGCCAGGGCCAGCCAGTCGGGCTTGAGCAGGATCACGCCCAGGTGGGGCATGGGCACCATATGGTTGCCCACCTTGCCGGTATTGGCCACGGCAAAAGGCGGGCCCAGATGCAGAGAGATCTGGTGGCCGAAGAAGTCGAAATCAACCCAGGAATCCGTGGAGCGGCCCTCGCGGCAGCCGAGCACGCCGCCATAAAAGCGGCGCGCCTCATCCAGATCGGTCACGTGGTAGGCAAGGTGAAACAGGCTTTGCATAGTGCTGCCTAAGATAGCACCACCCAGGCCTGCCGCCGGCCAAAGTCCGTCACCTGGGCTTTAGCGGCTGGCCTTGGCCTGGATGCGTGCCATCAGCTCGGCGGTATTGGTCTTGCGGTCGGCATTGAGCTTTTGCACCGTGGGGCGCTCGCCCATGCGGGCCAGGTAGTCGCGTGTCGGCAAATCGGCCAGCACGTCCTTGCCGCAGACGATCTTGCTGGCGCCGCTGATCAGCGGCAGGTGGACGATGGCGCTGCAGTCGGCCAGGGTGAACTGCTCACCGGCGATGAAGGGCGTATCAAAGCGGGCCAGCTTGGCAAAGGCGGCCACGTTTTTTTCCAGCTGCTCCAGCGTTCGGTCGCGTGTGCTGTCGCTGACCTTGCCGCCAAAGAAAGCCTGGGGGTAGAGATTGCGCGCCACCAGCTCCAGGTGCAGATTCAGATACACGCACAGCTCGCGCACCTTGGCGGCGGCAAATGTATCGGCGGGCAGCAGCGGCACTTCGCTGGACAGCGTTTCCACGTACTCGATGATGGCGTCGGATTCGCTGATGGCTCCGTGGCGGGTGCGCAGATAAGGCACTTTTCCCAGAGGCGATTCGGCCGGATTGGTCTCGCCCAGCCAGGCATTTTCTTCTTCGAAAGCGATGCGCTTTTCCATCAGGGCCAGTTTGACTTTGTTGTAGTAGTTGCTGGCCGAGAATCCGCACAAAGTGATCATGCTGTTGTCTCCTAGGGTTGTGAAATATCTGCCGCCGTCGGGGTGAGAGTTGTGGCCGCGTGTCCGCATATTAGTCGCAGGCTGCGAGAACCCTGCGTCACCGATTGGATAGCGCGGCTTCTACAATGAATCGAGATGCGGCCCTGGGTTTGCCTGCGCCGCCATCGCCTGCTGCATCGGCTTTTTGCTCTTGAAACAAGAGCGTTCTGCGCATGAATCTCTTGGGCTGGAACGCATTTTTGCTGCAGCAAGCCGGTTTTAATGCCAAATGTCTTGAATGGAGAAAATCACATGAATCTGCGCAAATTCGGCGCTGCCCTGGCCCTTGGCTCTGCCCTGTTTTCCGCAGCGGCCATGGCGCATTCCGATGCTGCCCATGTCAAGGCCGAAGGGGCCTGGGCCCGCGCCAGCGTGCCGGGTCAGCAGGGTACGGGAGCTTTTATGCGCCTGACGGCCACAGAGCCGCTGACGCTGATCGGTGTGGAAACTCCGGCCGCCGCCGTGGCCGAGGTGCATGAGATGAAGATGGAAAACGATGTGATGCGCATGCGTGCCGTCGAGGCTCTGCCTTTGCCTGCGGGCAAGACGGTGGAGCTCAAGCCCGGCGGCTACCACCTGATGCTGCAGCAGCTCAAGGCGCCGCTGGTCAAGGATTCGCAAGTGCCCATCACCCTGGTGCTCAAGGACGGCAAGGGCGCCGTATCGCGCCTGACCTTGCAAGTGCCGGTGAGCATGGTGCCGCCCAAGGGCGCAGCACCGGCCACGGATCACACGGGCCACGGCGGCCATCAGCATTGAGAATGAACAGGCCTTGGCTTGAACCTCCAGGACCTGTTTTTCGGGGAAAGCACGGAGCTGAGCCGCAATGCCGCGTGCGGTGAGTTGGGAGCTCTGGGTTAAGCTCTATTCAACGTGCAATTTTCCTGCGAGAGGCATCCATGAGCGACACATCCCCGTTTGGTTTCGGCAAGTTCATCCCCGGTTTCGAGTTTTTGCAGAATCTGGCGCAAAACGCCGGTTCTGCCAACAACCCCATGGGACGCATATCGCAGTGGGTTGCGCCCACGGTCAGCGTGGAAGAAGTGGAAAAGCGCATTGCCGAGCTCAAGACCGTGCAATTCTGGCTGGAGCAAAACGGCAAGGCGCTGTCGGCCACGATTCAGGCGCTGGAGGTGCAGCGCATGACGCTCTCCACCTTGCAGGGCATGAACGTGAGCATGGGCGATCTGGCCAAGTCCTTCCAGTTCCCCGGCGTGGCTTCGGCCGCTGCCGAGGCTGCCCAGAAGGGTTTTGGCGCCTGGCCCATGACGGGCGAGGGCAAGGCCGCTGAGCCTGCACCGCAGCCAGCTGCTGCGCCTTCACCTGCGCCACAAGCGGCACCCGAGTCCGAACCGCAGCCGGAACCCCAGGCTCAGGCGACAGAATCGGAGTCTGCTGCCAACCCGCAACAGCAGGCCCAGGCCGCCATGGGCCAGGCCATGCAGTGGTGGGGTGCGCTGACCCAGCAGTTTCAGCAGATTGCCGCCAAGGCCATGGCAGAGCCGGTGCCGGCCCAGACCGTGGCCGCAGCGCAGCGAGCCTCCGATATGGCCAGCGATTTTGCCAAGGCTTCCATGGAGAAGGTCATGCAGCAGGCTGGTGCGTTTGCAGCCGGCAAGACCCCGCCTCAGCCCGCCGAAGACAAGGCCGGCGCACCACGCGCGGCAGCGGCCAAGAAAGCCGCAGCCAAATCTGCAGCCAAGCCCGCCGTGAAGGCAGCGGCCAAACCGGCAGCCAAAAAGGCGGCGGCCAAGAAAAGCAGCCCGCGCGCTTAAACGCTGCCGGCCTGTAGATGGCATGGTCTGAGCGCAACAGCGCCAGACCTGTCCAGAAAAGGAGGTCCCCCATGTCGTTGTTTCCTGTAGGGCATGCCAGCCACCCTCAATGGCGTGAAGCGGTACAGGAGGTGGTGCAGCAGCTGCGCAGCCAGATGCTGCGCAAGCAATGCGCCAAGCGGCCTCAGCTGGGGCTGATCTATGCCTCGCATGGCTTTGCCCGCCATGCGCAAGACATGCTGGCACTGCTGGCCCAGTCTCTGCCGCAGGTAACGGACTGGGTGGGCTGCTCCGCCGCCGGCGTGCTGGCCATGGAGCATGAATACCTGGACGACAACGGCCTGGCAGTGATGCTGCTGGATGTGCCTGCGGCCCATTACCGCGTGTATTCCGGCGTGGCGCCGCTGGCCCTGGGAGGCACCGAAGCCGGGTTTGAGGCCCAGGCCGCCCTGGTGCATACCGATGCCGGTCAGCCTGAACTGGCCGAGCTGCTGCAGGAACTTGCCGAGCGAACGGCATCCGGCCATCTCTTTGGTGCGCTGGGCGGCGCGCAGGCCCAGGGCGTGCAGTTCGCCTGCCGCAGCGACGATTTGCCAGCGCTGCGTACCGGTGCGGCCGTAGGCGTGTTCCGCGGCGGCTTCTCGGGCGTGGCTTTCTCTGCCGAGGTGGCCTGCCTTTCCCGTCTGGCCCAGGGCTGCACGCCGCTGGGCGAGGAGATGGAAATCACGGCCGCCCAAGGCCCCGTGCTGCTGAGCCTCGATGGCGAGCCGGCTTTGCCCAAGCTGCTGCGCCTGCTGGATCTGCAGCAGGAAAAAGACAGTGATGTCGGGCACAGCGGCTGGGATTTCGCGCTCAAGGCCTTGCGCCAGACCCAGGCCGCGATTGCGCAGCCAGGCCATGGCCTGGAGCGCGGCGTGTTGACCGACGAAGCCCAGGTGCTGAACCTGGTGGGGTTGGACCCCATGCGCCATGGCGTGGCCCTGTCGGCTGCGGTCGAGGCAGACAGTGCGGTGATCTTCTGCCAGCGCCAGCCCAGCGCGGCGCGGCAGGAGCTGATGCAGATGGCAGCTGCGCTCAAGGATGCTTTGCAGCCGGATTTTGCTGAGGGCGATTCACCCTCCGTGCCGGAAGCGGTGGCACAAAAGATTCGCGGCGCGATTTATGTCAGCTGCAAAGGCCGAGGCAGCGAGCTGTTTGGCGGGCCCGATGCCGAGCTCCAGATCCTTCGCCATGCGCTGGGCTCGGTGCCGCTGATAGGGCTGATGGCCGATGCCGAAATCATGGATGGCCGGCTGCATCACCTGGCAGGGGTGCTGACGGTGTTTACCGAAGTTGATACCGTGGAATAGCCACCAAGCCCTGGTCCATCAATGGACAGCTGCTTCTGAATAAATAGCAATTAAAAAAGCGAGGGCCAGCCTCGCTTTTTTAATGCCTGCAAACCTTAGCTGGCCTGTGGATAGATTTCCACGCCCAGATTCAGCATCAGGCGGTTGGCCCAGCCAAACAGGGCGGCGGAGTGCAGCATGTCCAGAATTTCCAGATCCGACAGGCCTGCATCGCGCAGCGGCTGCAGGTTCTGCTTGCCAAAGCTGCCGGGCGTACGAGTCAGTGCCAGCGACGATTGAATGATGGCGCGTTCGCGGGCATTGGTGCCGGCGGTATCGGGGTCGTCGAACATCTGGGCCATCACATCGTTGCGTTTGGCCAGTTGCTCAAAGCGCTGGGCATGGACCGAGGCGCAGTACACGCAGCGGTTGGAGCGCGATACGGCCGTGGCTGCCACTTCACGCTCGGCGCGCGAGAGGCCGCCGGGCGCATACATGATGGCGTTGAAGGCCTGTGAGCGCTCCATCAGCACCTCGGGCTGGCGGCCCAGCAGCAGGTAAAAGTCCATGCTCTTGGCCTTGGGGTGGCTGACTTCCAGCACTTTTTGCTGCTCGGGCGTGGCCGTTGCAGGGTCGAGCACCGGCAGCCAGGCCTTCCAGTCCAGGGTTTCGCTGGTAAAGCCGTTGCGGCGCAGCGGCTCGCCCGGGGCCGGCAGATTGGCGGGGTGCACAAAAGCGACGGCGGCTGCAGGCTCTGCGGCCGGCGCATCGGCCTGGCCGCCCATATCGGCCATGGCTTTCACGCCCACCAGCAGCCGGGCCTGATAGGCCACAAAGCCGATCAGCTGGGCCAGCAGCACGGTGTCGTCCACCGACAGGCCGGCAGCGGGAATGGCCAGCAGGGCCTGCTGATCGCTCTCGGCAGGATTGAGCGCCAGCGCCCGGACAAAGTGCAGCATGGCATCCATGCGGGCATTGCCGGTCTGCACGCCTGCCGTGGCCAGAATGGCCTGCAGCTCGGGTGCGAGGGTGCCGTCCAGCGCCTGGGCGCGGCTGCGGTACTCGGCCTCCAGTGCTGCCACACCGCTCACCCGGGCTTGCTCGGCGGCCAGCACCAGGCGTTCGGCCTGGGTCAGCGAGCCGGCCAGCGTGTTGCCCAGCAGCAGGTCTTCGCAGGCCTGCGTGGCCACGGCCACTTTTTCGCGCTCATGGCGGGTGGTGAAGGTGGGGGAGGCATTGCCAAGGCCTGCCAGGCGGTCAATTGTGTCGCTCATGTCTTGTCTCTCGAATCTTGTGGCTTAAATGCGGTGGGATTGGCTCAGCGCCTGCACGCGCTCGGCCGGGTTGGCTGGTGTCCATTCCGTACCGTCCAGCTCGGGCTCGGCATAGGACTGCAGCTGGGCAAAGTGCTGCGCGATATCGTCGCGATAAAACAGCGAGGCCAGACCTTGCGCCAGCTTGCGCGCGCCGTCACTGATGGCGGGAATGTCGCCGGAGACGGTTCCATGCGAGAGCGCAGCGGGGTAGCAAAAGCAGTGGATGTGATTCAGCCCTGGCTGCTGGCCCGGAGTGTTTTCCTGAAACTCGAACAGCGGGCCCAGATCGGGCGAGGCCGACAGCTCGGCATCTTCGTCGCCCGCTTCGGGTGTGAAACGCGTATTCCACAGCTTGACGTGAGGGGCGATGTCGGCAAATTCCGGTCGCAGGCTCCAGTCAATGGCAAAGCCGGTGGAGACGATCAGAAAGTCCAGTACAAACACGCCGCCGGGCGTGCTGACATGCAGCTTGTCGCCCGCCTGCTCCACGCTTTGCACGGCGCAGCCAAAGTTGAAGTGGGCATTGGCATGGCGCGAGACGCGCAGTGTGCTGCCATGGGGTGGCGGCACCTGCTGGGCGTTGATGTAGTGGCGTATGCGCCATTTCCATTCATCGGCCAGCAGATATTGGCCGTGGGTCAGGCCGGGCACGCCCGAACCCTTGGATTTGTTGATGCGCGGCAGCTCTTTGCGGCGCACCAGCATGTCCACGCTGGCGGCGGCGTTCTCCAGAGCAGTAGCCGCGCTATCCATGGCCGAGGCTCCGGCGCCCACCACGCCCACATGCTTGCCGGCCAGCGTGGCGTAGTCCATTTCGTCCGAAGAGTGGGCCCAGAACTTTCGGTCCACACCTTGCAAAAAAGCGGGTAGCTGCGCGCCGCCCAGGCCGTCGCGGCCCGTGGCCAGCACCAGGCGGCGGGTTTGCCAGGTCTGGACTTGGCCGTCTGCCCTGACATCGACTTCCACCACGCCATCGGCCTGGGGGCGCACGGCCAGCACTTCATGGCTGTTGCGCACATCGGCTTGCGTGACGCGGCGGTACCAGCGCAGATAGTCCATCCACTGCAGGCGGGGGATCTTGTCCAGCGCCGTCCAGGCTTGCAGGCCGAACTGGGCAATGAACCAGGCGCGGAAGGTCAGCGAAGCAATGCCCATGGCCGGGCCTGTCAGCTCCTTGGGCGAGCGCAGGGTCTCCATGCGTGCCGTGGTGGCCCAGGGGCCTTCCATGTCCAGCGGGGATTTGTCCAGCAGCACGGGCGTGATGCCCACCTGCTTGAGTGCCATGCTCAGCGCAAGGCCCGCCTGACCGGCGCCGATGACGATGACGTCATGCACGGGCTGGTTGTTGCGGGTGAAGGAGGGAATCCAGGCCTTGGCAGGCCAGCCCAGGGTGAGCAGATCGTCACGCAGGCGTTCTTCCAGAGCGGCCAGGCCCAAAGGCTGGGAGGCCGTAGAAGCAGAAATTGACATAGAAAAACCCAAAAAAGCGCCTACAGCCAAGAGGCTGCAGGCGCGCAAACTAACTCTGTATGCCGATCTTAATCAATGCTGATGTTGGCATCCTTGACCACCTTGGCCCATTTGATGCGATCGCTGTGCACGGTCTTCTTGAATTGTTCGGGCGATTCTTCGCGCAGGCTGTTGCCTTGCGAGACAAAGCGTTCGCGGATTTCGGGCTGCTGCTGTACTTCGCGCACAGCCTTGTTGAGCTTGCTGACGATGGCCGCTGGCGTGCCCTTGGGCGCAAAAATGCCGAACCAGATCGAGCTGTCAAAGCCCTTGGTGCCGGGCAGGCCGCTGGAGGCGATGGTGGGCACTTCCTTCACGGCTTCCACCGGCTTGGCGGTGGTCACTCCCAGCAGACGCACCTTGCCCGCCTTGTAATGGGGCAGCACGGTCTGCACCTGGTTCATGATGCAGCAGGTCTCGCCGCGCACCACGGAGGTGATGGCTTCGGGGCCGCCCTTGTAGGGGACGTGAACCATGTCCAGACCCAGGCGCGAGTTGAACTCGGCAAACGCCATATGGGTGCCTGCACCGTTGCCGGTGGAGGCAAAGTTGTACTTGCCGGGGTGGGCTTTGACCTCGTCCACGAACTCCTTGAGGTTCTTGACGTTGATCACATTGGGGTTGATGGTCAGCACGTTGGCGACATCGATCAGCGGTGCCACCGGCACAAAGTCGGCTTCCACATCGAAAGGCAGCTTTTTGTACAGGGCGGCATTGCTGCCGTGGGTGGCGGCGGTGCCGAAATACAGGGTGTAGCCATCGGGCTTGGCACGGGCCACATGCTCGCTGCCGATATTGCCTGCGGCGCCGGTCTTGTAGTCGATGATGATGGGCTGGCCCAGCTTCTGGCTCAGGGGCTCCTGCACCAGACGGCCGACGACATCCACGCCCGAGCCTGCGTTAAAGCCCATGATCAGGGTGATGGGCTGGTGTGGATACTGGGCCACAGCTTCGGCCGCATGGCTGATGTGAGACAGCAATGCCAGAGTCAGCGCTGAGGCCGAAACAGCGAGGGCGCGGGATCCGGAAAAAGAGCGGGTGAGCAGGCGCATGGGAGTGACGCAGTCCGATGGAACAATGAATCTGCCAATTGTGTATCTAAGTTAAGAACCGCTTTCTATATGCTTATATTGCATATGGCGCAGCAAGGTCTTTTGGCATGGCGCAGAAAAAGCCCTGCATTTTTGCAAATGCAGGGCTTGAAGATCCGCTGGCTTGAGGGCGGAAAAATGGCCGGCGGACGCAGCGATTGAATACTGCTCAGCGACTGGCGTCAATGGCGGTAGGGGTTGCCTGGGCGCTGGTCGTAGCGGTTGGGCACACCGTCGCCGTCGCGATCCCAGCGGCTGGCGTTGTAATTCCAGCGGTTGCCGTTTTGCTGCCAGCCCGGTTGGCGATACACATAACCGGGGCGGGCCTTGACCCAGTGACCGGTGCGCCAGACATGGCGGTGGCCACGCGGCTCCCAGTAGCCCGGAGCCCAGACATAGCCGCGGCGCGGGGAGGGAACGGCTTCACGGCGCGGCGCCGGAGGTGCGTTGAACTGCACATTGATCGAAGCACCCTGCTGGGCTGCGGGATGGTAGCCGGGACCGTAGCCGTAGCCCGTCTGGGCCTGGGCGGTGCCGGCAAAGCCCAGCATGGCCAGTGCGGTGGCGCCCAGGGCGGTTTGGAAGGTGTAGCGAATATTCAGCATGGGGCCTCCTGTTCAAGTGGGCGGGTTGCCGTGCTTTGTGCTCCGGCATCCCATGACCTGAATGCTGAAGGCCTTGCGTCAAGCGGGGGTTGCTGCGGCGCGAAGTCTTGCAATCTTGTGTATCTGCTTAGTGAAGATTGGTTGCCAATCGAAAGATTGAGGCTTAATTGGCTTCAAGCCCTTCACTGATAAGCGCAAGCAGCTATGTTTTTGGTAGTTCTACGGTATGTGGTCAGCGCCGCAAGCTGGCAAAGGCCGGCAGCTCCCATTTGCGCATGCCCAGCACCAGGGTGTAGCCCTCGGTCTTGCTGGGTGCCAGGCGCTGGTCCTGTAAATGTTGCTGCGAGAAATCCTGGCCTATGCGCTGGATCCGCTCCACAAAGCTGGGCGCCAGATGCGGGGCAATCGAACCATGGACCAGCAGCATGGTCTCATCCTCATCGGAAAAGTGGCCGCCGAAATAATCCAGCACCGCGTTTTCGCGGAAGAAATCCATGACCGGCCCGTTGGTCTGCCAGCGGAAGGTCTTGGCCAGGCGCAGCTTGTAGCGATTGCCGGGGCGCAGCTCGATGATGCCGATGCGGTCCAGCTGGGCCAGGTAGCCGATGCCCTCGGTTTCCGAGATGCGGTAGGTGGTGACGATTTGCTCCAGCGTCCATTGGCTGAGCACGCAGATGGCGGTGAGCAGCAGCTTGCGGTCGGCTACCACCGAGACTTCCTGCTCGCGTGAGATCTGCTGCAGCAGCGGGCGGCTGTCGGCCACGCTGCGTGCCAGATCGGCAAAGTCCAGATGCAGGGCGCGGCAGATCTCATCGATGCGGGTCAGGGGCATATCGCCCTTGGCCAGCATGCGCTTGACGCTGGACTCCGCCATGCCTATGGACTTGGCCAGATCGGCATAAGTCATCTGCGCGGCCTTGAGTTCCTTCTTGAGGGCGGTGATGAGGTCTGCAGTCGTGCTCATGGTGGGAGGTATCTTTATCGTGTACCGATGGTGTTATCTGGCTAGCCAAGTGTAGTGGATCGATGCTTTTGGAGCGTTGCTTTTGGATATTCACCCCATCTTCATTGCCCAAGAGCAGCCATCATGCGCACGCACTCTTCCAGTCCGCTTCGTCGTCTGCAACCTGTCTTGCCGGTGCTGACGGCTGTTTTGCAGCCTCGCCGCCACGGATTCTGGGAGCAAGCTCTGGCGCTCTACGGGGGCATGCTGCTGTTGCTGGTTTTGGCGCTGCTTTTACCCGCCGTGGCCCAGCCTGAGCACTATCACGCGTTTGCCGATCAGCGCAGCTGGCTGGGCCTGGCTTATGCCGGCGATGTGCTGAGCAATCTGGGCTTTGCGCTGGCCGCACTGGCGGGCGGCAGGCAGCTGCTCAAGCACGGCTGGCAGATCAGCGGCACGACACGGGTCATGTGCGCGCTGTTCTTTGTCGGCCTGGCCTGTACGGCCCTGGCCTCCGCCGCATACCACCTAGCACCCACGGATGCGGGCCTGTTCTGGGATCGCATGGCCATGGGCGTGGCGTTTGCGGGCCTGCTGGGGCTGGCGGTGCAAACCCGGCTGGATGACGGCAGTGCCTGGCTGACCGCCATTGCCACCCTGGTGGCGGCGGCGCTCAGCATGGGCGTATGGAGCCATTCAGGCAATCTCCTGCCCTGGGTGCTGCTGCAAGGCGGCGGCATGTTGCTGGTGCTGTGGCTGGCTTTTGTGGCCGTGCGCAAAAACGCCATGTCGCTGAGCCTGGGCTGGGTCATCGCCTGGTATGGGCTGGCCAAGCTGCTGGAGCTGTCCGATCTGGATGTGTTCGAACTCACGGGCGGCTGGATTTCCGGCCACAGCCTCAAGCACTGGGTGGTGGCGGCAGCAGCCTTGCCTGTGTTGCAAGCGTTCCACGCCAGGCAATCAAATTCATAGCGGCTCGCGCAATATCCATGGTTGATGAAAGCATAAAAGGCACAATGAGCCGCACTGCTTCCGGGAGAGATTCATGAATTCAACGCAGACCGAACAGACGGCGCCTGCCGCCCATCCCAACCAGTTTGCACTGCTGGGGCAGCGGCGTTTTGCGCCGTTCTTCTGGACGCAGTTTGCTGGCGCCGGCAATGACAATCTGTTCAAGTTCGCCTTCACGGTGATGGTGACTTACCAGCTCAGCGTCTCCTGGCTGCCGCCTTCGCTGGCCGGGCTGGTGATTGGCGCGCTGTTCACGCTGCCCTATCTGCTGTTCTCGGCCACCTCGGGGCAGCTCACGGACAAGTGGGACAAGACCCGCATGTTCCGCCTGGTCAAGAATCTGGAAATCGCCATCATGCTGATTGCCGCATGGGGCTTTATCAACGCCCATGTGCCGGTGCTGCTGCTGTGCGTATTCATGATGGGACTGCATTCCACGCTGTTCGGGCCCGTCAAGTTTGCCTATCTGCCCCAGGTGCTCAACGACAGAGAGCTGACCGGCGGCAACGGCATGGTGGAAATGGGCACGTTCGTGGCCATTTTGCTGGGCCAGGTGGCCGGCGGTCTGCTGGTTGCCGTGCCCCAGGTCGGTCATACCCAGGTGGCGATTGCCTGCGTGAGCGTGGCAGTGCTGGGCCGCATCTGCGCGCAGTTCATTCCCCATGCGCCGGCGACCGATCCGAATCTGGTCATCAACTGGAACCCCTTCACCGAAACCTGGCGCAATCTCAAGCTGGCGCATGAGCAGCCCGTGGTGTTCCGCTCGCTGCTGGGCATCAGCTGGATGTGGTTCTTCGGCGCGGTGTTTCTGTCCCAGTTCCCCAGCTTCGCCAAGGAAGTGCTGCATGGCGACGAGCATGTGGCTTCGCTGCTGCTGGTGATCTTCTCGGTAGGCATAGGCATTGGCTCGTTGCTGTGCGAGGTGTTCAGCCGCCGCCAAGTGGAAATCGGTCTGGTGCCGCTGGGCGCCATAGGCATGAGCGTGTTTGCCATCGACCTGTTCTTTGCCACGCGTTCCCTGCCGGCCTCCGAGCTGATGGGTGTGGGCGCTTTTTTTGCCCAGCACCAGCACTGGCGCGTGATGTTCGATCTGGGCATGCTGGCCCTGTCTGCCGGCATCTACAGCGTGCCCATGTATGCGCTGATCCAGATGCGCAGCCAGCCTACGCACCGGGCGCGCATCATTGCGGCCAACAATATTCTGAATGCGCTGTTCATGATTGCCTCGGCCGTGCTGGCCGGTGCCTTGCTGGCGGCAGGCTGCAGCATTCCCCAGGTGTTTTTGATCACCGGCATCGCCAATGCCCTGGTGGCTCTGTATGTGTTCCTGCTGGTGCCTGAGTATCTGCTGCGCTTTGTGGCCTGGATCATCACCCACTTCGTGTACCGCTTCAAGGTGCGTGGCGAGGAGAACATCCCCCACGACGGCCCTGCGGTGTTGGTCTGCAATCACGTGAGCTTTGTGGACGCGATCCTGCTGATGGCAGCCAGCCCGCGGCCCATTCATTTCGTCATGGATCACCGCATCTTCAAGACGCCCGTGCTGGGCTGGCTGTTCCGCTTGGCCAAGGCGATTCCCGTGGCTTCGCAAAAGGAAGATCCGGCCGTGTATCAGGCCGCATTTTCCAGCGCCGCTCAGGTGCTGCGTGAAGGCGATCTGCTGGCCATCTTCCCCGAAGGCGGCATCACCTCCGACGGTCAGCTCCAGCCTTTCAAGGCCGGCATCATGAAAATTCTGGAGCAGGCTCATGCCGACGGGCTGGAGGTGCCCGTGGTACCCATGGCGCTGGGCAATCTCTGGGGCTCGTATTTCAGCCGCATCGAAGTGCGGGGCGGCAAGAACGTGGCCATGGTCAAGCCGCTGCGCCGGGGCTGGCTCAACCGGGTGAGTCTGCAGGCAGGCCCGGCCGTTCCATCCGGCGAGGCCACGCCAGGCTTGCTGCAGCAGCGCGTGGCGCAGCTGATGCAGAACTGATTCAGGGCTGCAGGCGGATATCACCCATATAGGCCAGGCCGCTGCCGTGGGTGTTGTCCGAATCGGCAGAGACGGTGATGCCAATCAGCTCGGGCATGGCGCTGGATTCGTCGCCAAAGGCCTGGGCGTAGTCGGCGGCCAGATTGCGCTGCTCCGTCATCCACTGGCCCTGATGGGCGCTACCGCTTTGCAGCACGATAAAGCGCATGCGGTGGGTAAACGCGTTGTGCAACTGCGTGCCCACGGGCTGCTTGTTGTCCCAGAGGTAGCAAAGCGTCTCCGCCGGAATGTCTTCGCCGGTGCTGATCTTGCCCAGGCGCAGCTTGGTGCGTTCACCAAAACCCAGCTGGGAGCGGTCGAAGTCGAAAGACACGCAGAGCTTGAGCGCCGCATCGTCTCCCGAGCGGCTTCGGATATCGGCCTTGCCGACCAGCTCGTCCACGCGCCAGCGCCACTGCAGCTGCATGGCTGCGCTGCCCTGCTGGTGCAGGGGATGAACCATGTTGCCGTAGGCATCCTTGGTGCTCACGCGCAGCACGTTCTCGCCATTGAGCTGGACGATGCCAAATTCGGTAGGCGTCTTGTTGGGCAGGCTGGCAAAGTGCCAGGGCGCGGGCAGCGCACCCGCGGTCATTTTCGAGAATGGCGCGGGGCTGGGGCTTTGCGCCAGACCGGCTTGCAGCGTGAAGGCTGCCAGTGCAGCGGCAAGCGGCGTTCGCCACGGTGTGCGGCGGTGAGAGATGGTCCGAATGATGTGCCTCATGATTTTTAAAGGTTTTGGGCGCGGGTTCGGGGCAAGATGCCGGACAGGTCACACCTGTGTGCTCCAGCGGAGACATGCAGGCGGTTGAAAGTATCGATATTCAATACCCCAAGGCCTGTATAACGCCGATTGTGACAAACCAGGCTTCTGGCGAGTCCATCGCGCAGATGATTCATTTCACCGCAGCCCAAAGTGTTGCGGCATTCATTTCTATAACCAGGAGCATTTTGTGATCAACGCCTCAGCCATCACCCGTCCTCTTCGCAACAGTCTGTGTGCTCTGGGCATGGCATGTGCTTTGCTGGGCGGCGGTGTCGCCTACGCCCAGAGCGAAGCCTCTCTGGTGCTGTCGGCCCTGCCCGTGGCCTCGGTGATTGGTGCAGCTTCTGGAGGCGCATCGGAGGACGTTGTGGCAATTCCCTTGTTTCTTTCTGTTGCCGGTGCATCCGTCGTGGTGGCAGCGGTGGAGTCCACGGCCGATGGCGTGAGCTATGTGCTGAAAAATGTGGCAGATGGTGCTTCGGCCGTGGTCAAGGTATCGGGCAAGGCCGCAGGCGCCTTGTCGGTCGGTGTGGGCACGGTGGTGCAGACCAGCGTGATCGGTGCAGGCGTGATTCTTTCCGCCGCAGGCAAGGTGCTGGCCTTCATACCCAACGAAATCGGCAAGGCCTTGATGCACAACGAACGTCTGTAATCTCACGGAGCCACTCATGCAAAACACCGGCGTTGTACAGGCGGTTGCGCCTGCGCGTAGCTCATCTACCCCCATTGCCCGAGCCCTGGTGCTGGCGCTGGGCACCGCTTTGTTTGCCTGGGCGGGATCGGCCCAGGCGGGTCGCAGCTGCGAGAACAAGCCGCTGACGGCCGATGTCATGGCCAAGGGCCTGAATCTGGCTCTGCGCACCTCGCAGGCGCTGGACGCCGAGTTCAAGAAAAACGGCACCCAGGTGGTGCTCTTGGCGCGCCAGGGCCAGGATTTGAGCAAGTACGAGCTTCAATACTCCCATTACGGCTGGGCCTACAAATCGGCCGAAGGCCCGTGGCGCGTGGCCCATAAGCTCAACGAATGCGGAACGGCCGGCGGCCATGTCTATCGCCAGGGCCTGGGCGAGTTTTTCCTCGACGATCTGTGGCGCTATGAGGCCGTGATCCAGGTGCCCACTCCGGCGGTGCAGCAGGCGCTGCTGAAGTTTCTGACGGCGCCCACGGTGCTGCGCCTGCAAAGCGAGCCTTACAGCATGATCAGCTATGCCTGGGGTTTGAAGTACCAGCAGTCCAACCAGTGGGCCACGGAAACGCTGGCCGCCGCCATGGAGCCGGCCGCCATCCAGAACCGGGCCCAGGCGCAGACCTGGCTGCAGGCCAGGGGTTATGAGCCCAGCACCCTCATCATCCGGGCTTTTTCGCGTCTGGGCGGACGCATGACGGCGGCCAATATCGCTTTCGACGATCACCCCAATGACAAGCGCTACGCCAGCCGCATCGAGACGGTGACCGTGGATTCCGTCACCCAGTGGCTGCAGCGCGCCCAACTGGCGGCTCCCGTGCGCACGGTGCAATGATTTTTTAGAAAAATGGGCTTGCAGTTCATATGAATTGAACGTTTGTAGCTATCAATCAAGGAGTAAGACGCCATGAGTAAATCCTTGCGATTGCCCGAAAAGTGGTTTCGCCGCGGCCTGTGGCTGGTAGCGGCGGCTTTTGCGTTCTTTCTGATCGGGCTGGGCAGTCTGGTCGTGGGCAATCTGCCCCAGGTGGAGCGCTCTCTGGAGGTGGAGGCCTTCATCCCTGAGGCCGATGCCCAGCGCGTGCGTGCCCAGATCGATCAGGCGCAGGCACAGGCACAGGCCAATCTGGCGGACATGGCGCGCGACAAGGCCCAGTTGCGGTTTGAGGCCGAGCGCGCGCGCTACCAGTCGGCCCGCGAAACCTTCGACAACTGGGTGGCCACGCGCCGCGCCACCGAGCGCCCCGAGCAGGATACGGAGCTGATCGCCCGCTCCAAGGCGCTGGACGCTCTCAAGCAGTCCGAGAACCGCACGCGCCAGGAGCTGGAAAAGCAGGAGCAGACGCATCTGGAGGCCTCGCAAGCGCTCTCCAATGCGCAAAGCGAAATGAGCCAGCTGCGCGATGCCGCGTATCCGCAGTGGCAGTCGGCCATGCGCTCCATCGAGCTGCGCGTCTTCCTGTACCGCCTGGCTCTGACCTTGCCTTTGCTGGTGGCTGCGGGCTGGTTGTTTGCCAAAAAGCGCAAGAGCACTTGGTGGCCGTTTGTCTGGGGCTTCATCTTTTTTGCCCTATTCGCCTTTTTTGTGGAGCTGGTGCCGTATCTGCCTGACTATGGCGGCTATGTGCGCTATATCGTGGGCATTGTGGTCACGGTGCTGCTGGGGCGCTATGCCATCGTGGCGCTCAACCGCTATCTGGAAAGGCAGAAGCTGCAGGAAGCCCTGCCCGAGAACAAGCGCCGCGAAGAACTCAGCTATGACGTGGCACTGGAGCGCCTAGCCAAAAGCGTGTGCGCGGGCTGCGAGCGGCCGGTGGATCTCAAGAATACCGAGATCGACTTCTGCCCGCACTGCGGCATCGGGCTGTTCGATCACTGCGGCCACTGCAATACCCGTAAGAGCGCCTTCAGCCGTTTTTGCCATGCTTGTGGTGTGCCGGCTCGCAAGCTGCTGTCCAGGCAGGATGCAGAGCTCGCAAGCGCGGCCGTAGCGCCAAAGCCTATGCCGCAGCACGGCACGCCCTAAACGTCAGCCCCAAGCAGCCCTCGTTCATGGGCGCGCAAAAAATCGGATGCGCGCAATCCCGGGCCTGTGACATCATTGGCAGACGTCTTTAACGTTTGACCAGCATGCCCACCATGGTGATCACCACAGAACCCTTACGGACTAACTCCTTGCCCGCGCAGTCGCATGAGCCTGGACGACTGCTGGTGGACCACTGGGCTTACGCGTTGGCGTTGGCCGGGTTTGCCGGCTCAGGCGCTTTGTTGGCCGCAGCCGTTTTCACGGGGCACTGGAGCTGGAGCGGCCTGGGCTGGCTCATGGGGCTGTGGCTGGCCTTGGGTCTGGGCTGGATTTTGCTTTCACCACCCCGATGGCGGCTTCTGGGCTGGGGGGCTCTGCAGACTCTGGCCGCCATCGCCTTGCTGATACTGCAACCTGAGCTGGTCTGGTTGGCGCTATCCATAGGCCTGTCTGGCGGTGCCTTGATGCTCTGGGGCCAGGGCTTGAGACTGAGCCGCACCGGCGCGCTGCTGGCCTTGATCAGCGGCTCGCTGCTGGTGGTGGGGGCGGCACTGCAGATGTTTTTCCTGGCCGCGCCTGCGCTTTTGCACGACGGCTTGCAACTGGCGGCGCTGCTGCTGCCCGTGCTGCTGCACGCGGTGCTGGCAATGGGGGCCGTGCAGCAACTGCATAGGCAGTTGCGGCTGCAGAAGCTGCAGATGCTGGCGCTTGAGCAGCAGGGCCGCTCGCTGGACGAAGACCGGCTGCGCCTGCAGCAGCAGTTGCGTGAGCAGGGGGCGGCGGCAGGTACCGATGCGCTGACCGGTGTGGATAACTTTGCCCGCTCGCTCGATGCGATCAACCTATTGCGCGAACGCTATGCCCGAAAAGTGGAGCCGTTTTGCGTGGTGCTGCTGGAGCTGGACCCGTGGATAGCCAAGTCCCCTGTGGCAGAACAGCCCAATCGCCCCTCGTTGAACGACAAGCTGCAGCTGATGCTCAGCGGCCTGCTCATTACCCAGCTGCGTGCCCTGGATCATGTGGGGCGCTATCACCACAATGCTTTTTTGCTGGTGCTGGAGGACACCAACGCCATGCATGCGATTGCGGTCCTGCATCGTATTCGCGACAGCATGCGCCATGGGCAGTGGGGCGAGGCGCGCAGCCTCAACGCGGCGGCCAAGCAGGGGCTGACGCTGACCATGGCCGTGGCCGAATACCGCAGCGGCGAGACGGCCGAGCAGATGTTCGAGCGCGCCGAGGCTGCGCTGCAGCACGGCCATGCCAGCGGTTATGACCAGATCGTGGTGGCGGGCTCGAACCACTGAGTGCGCTATCGACTGCTGTTTTTCGATTGCCAAGGCCTTGCAAGGCGCAAAAAAAGCCAGAACCGGGTTCTGGCTTTTTGGTGGAGCAGGTCTGATCAGACGCCGCGGGCTCTGTCAGCCTTGAATTGGGCACGGAACTGCTCAAACGTGCCGGCATCCAGGGCGTTGCGCACTTCCTGCATCAGGTTTAGGTAGTAGTGCAGATTGTGGATGGTAGTCAGCATGGGGCCCAACATTTCGCCGCAGCGGTCCAGATGGTGCAGATAGGCGCGGCTGAAGCCGTCACGGCCACCATCGTCCCAGCTCACGCCGCTTTGACCGGCACAGGCGTGGCAGGTGCAGGTGGTATCGATGGGTTGGTGATCGCTCTTGTGGCGGGCGTTGCGCAGCTTCAGGTCGCCGTAGCGGGTGAAGATGGTGCCGTTGCGCGCATTGCGGGTGGGCATCACGCAGTCGAACATGTCCACACCGTCGGCCACGCCTTGCACCAGATCTTCGGGCGTGCCCACGCCCATCAGGTAGCGGGGCTTGTGGGCGGGCAGCAGATGGGGCGTGTGTGCCATGATCTCCAGCATCTCGTCCTTGGGCTCGCCCACGGAAACGCCGCCGACCGCATAGCCGGGGAAGTCCATCTCGACCAGCGCCTGCAGCGATTCTTCGCGCAGATTGAGGAACATGCCGCCTTGCACGATGCCGAACAGGGCGTTGGGGTTTTCCAGGCGCTCGAACTCGTCCTTGGAGCGCTTGGCCCAGCGGCGGCTCATCTCCATGGACTTGCGTGCCTCGGCTTCGGTGGTCTTCTTGCCGTTGGTCTCGTAGGGCGTGCATTCGTCCAGCTGCATGACGATGTCGGAGTTCAGCACGGTCTGGATCTGCATGCTGACTTCGGGCGACATGAACAGCTTGTCGCCGTTGACGGGACTCTGGAAGTGCACGCCTTCCTCGGTGATTTTGCGCATGGCGCCCAGCGACCAGACCTGGAAACCGCCCGAGTCCGTGAGAATCGGCTTGTTCCACTTCTCGAAACCGTGCAGGCCGCCAAAGGACTTCATGATGTCCAGGCCGGGGCGCATCCACAGGTGGAAGGTATTGCCCAGAATGATCTGCGCACCCATTTCCTCCAGGCTGCGCGGCATCACCCCCTTGACGGTGCCATAGGTGCCCACGGGCATGAAGATGGGGGTCTGCACCACGCCGTGGTTGAGCGTGAGCGCACCACGGCGGGCGTGGCTGGTCGGGTCGGTCTTGAGGAGGTCAAACTGCAGCATAGCCCACCATTTTCCCAGATGCGAGAAAGCGTTGCTGCAAAGGCCCGGGCTTGCCCTGTATCCACTGCCTGTTTTTTCTCTGAACGCCTACACTGCTCTCATGCTCACACACGGAGGTTGATATGCACAAAATCATGATTGCCGTCGATGGATCGGATGCCTCGCTGGAGGCCGTACGCCACGGCATCAAGCTGTATGAGCAGGGGCTGAAAGCCCATTTCGTGATTGCCCATGTGCAAAAGGAGGCATCGCTGCTGGAGCTGGCAACCACGGACTCCGATCTCATTGCCAACGCCAGCATCGATGCCGGCATGGACTTGATTGCCTCGGCGCAGGATCTGCTCAAGGCGGCCGGTGCCTCCTATGAAGTGGAGATCAGTCTGGGCGAAGCGGCCAATACCTTGATCGACATCGCCGATAGCAACGAGTGCGATCAGATCATCGTCGGTGCCACGGGGCAGGGCGGGCTCTCCAGCATTCTGATCGGCTCGGTCTCCAGAGAGGTGGCGCGCCACAGCCGTCTGCCGGTGACGATTGTGAAACTGCCGGACGTGCCGGAAACCATGGACAGTACGGACGAAGAGTCCTGATGGTCCTGATTTGATAGCTGTCTAAGCTTTCTGATCAAGGGGGTAGGCCTTTTTGATGGTGATCAGGCTGCCTGCCGCTGGTGGCCTGCTTCGCGCTGCTGGCGACTGTGGCGTGCCTGGTTGCCAAACTTGCCGTGGGGCAGGTTGGCCAGGCGCCTAAACATCCAGCGGCAATAGCCCCGCACACGCAGGCATTGATTGATCTCATGCTCGGGCAAGGGGCCGGAGACCACGATCAGGCGGTCTGCCATCTCCCAGTTGCCGGCGGCGCGCAGCTTGCGGCGAATCCCCATGGCCCAACTGTGTATGCGTGTGGGGTGGCCGTGCTGGTGTACCTGGCCGGTGATCAGGTCAAAGGCAATCGCTACCAGCTCGGTCCTGAGCTTGAAACGCCGCTCGCCCGTGACGGCATTGGGCACCTCGCGCATGTCGTAGAGGTAGTAGTACCCAGCCTTGAGCCGATATTGCAGATGTTGCAAATCCATGAGCGGTGCCCCTTGAAGCGTCGTGCAGGTCATTCTCCACGAAAACCGCGAGAGCGCTTTTTCTCGCCCCGCTGTAGCTCAAGACGCCTGGTTTCCCGCCAGTATCAGCCTCAGTTTCCCCAGTTGCTCATAAAGCTCGCGCGAGCTTTTCAGGCCCAGCGGTGCCAGCAGCTGTTCCAGCCACTGCTCGTGGGCTGCGGCCATGGCGGCGAACTGTTTTTTGCCACGGCGCGTCAGTCGCACGATCATGGAGCGGCGGTCTTCATCGTCGGCCACGCGTTCCACCCAGCCTTCGGCGACCAGTTGATCCGTCAGCCCCGTCACATTGCCGCCGGTCACCATCAGATACTCCGACAGCGTCTTCATGCGCAGCCCCTGAGGAAAGCGGCTGAGCTGGGCCAGGTAATCAAAGCGCGGCAGCGTGGTGGCGAACTGGGTGCGCAGATTGCTGCGTATCACCTGTTCAATCTGCGTGCTGCAGGTGAGCAGGCGCAGCCACAGGCGCACGGCCTGGTGGTCGTCATGCGACAGACCCGCTTCGCGGCCCGGCACATCCGGTGTGGCAACAGTAGGCAGAGTTTTCTTGGTGGCCATGGTTTCACATCGTGCCGCTGCACGGCGTTTAGGTGTTCAGGGTTATCTCGGATTTTAGTGAAATATTCATGGGTGAATAATTTAGATATAAAGTAATTTTTCTTCACCCGGAAATCAGCCATGAAAATCGTCTGCGTCGGTGGCGGTCCCGCCGGCTTGTACTTCGCACTGCTGATGAAGCAGATGAACCCCGCGCACGACATCACCGTGGTCGAGCGCAACAAGCCTTACGACACCTTTGGCTGGGGCGTGGTGTTCTCGGATGCCACCATGGACAATATGCGCGAGTGGGACCCCGTCACCGCCGCGCAGGTGGAAAAGGCCTTCAACCACTGGGACGATATCGAGCTGCTGTTCAAGGGCCGTACCCTGCGCTCTGGCGGTCATGGCTTTGTGGGCATAGGCCGCAAGCACTTGCTCAATATTCTGCAGGCGCGTTGCGAAGAGCTGGACGTGAAACTGGTGTTCGAGACCGATGTGCAATCGGATGCAGATTACCCCGATGCCGATCTCATCGTGGCCTGCGACGGCGTGAACTCGCGCATCCGCACCCAGTACCAAGAGGTGTTCAAACCCGACATCGTGGTGCGGCCCAACCGCTTCATCTGGCTGGGCACCCACAAGGTATACGAGGCCTTCACCTTTGACTTCGTGCGCACCGAGCACGGCTGGTTTCAGGCCCATATCTACAAGTTTGACGACCAGACATCGACCTTCATCGTCGAAACTACCGAAGAGACTTGGAAGGCCAGCGGTCTGGACACCGCCGATCAGCAGCAGTCGATTGATTTTTGCGAAAAAATCTTTGCCGACAATCTGCAAGGCGAGAAGCTCATGACCAACGCGCGCCATCTGCGCGGTTCGGCCTGGATCAACTTCAACCGCGTGGTCTGCGACCAGTGGTGGCTCCAAAACACCCAGGGCAGCCATGTGGTGCTGATGGGCGATGCCGTGCACACGGCGCACTTTGCGATTGGATCGGGTACCAAGCTGGCCATCGAGGATGCGATCGAGCTGGCGCGCCAGTTCAAGCTGGCGGGCGATGGCAAGGAACATCTTCCCGAGGTCCTGGCCGCCTACCAGGAAGTGCGCCGCGTGGAGACGCTGCGTATCCAGAATGCGGCCTGGAACGCCATGGAGTGGTTTGAGGTCTGCGGCAAGCGCTACTGCGACCAATTGGAGCCCGAGCAGTTCATGTATTCCATGCTCACCCGCAGCCAGCGCATCAGCCATGAAAATTTGCGCCTGCGCGATGCCCAGTGGCTGGGCGGTTACGAGCAATGGCTGGCCGAGAAAAACGGCGTGACGGTGCAAGGCAAGGCGCCGCCGCCCATGTTCCTGCCCTATACCGTGCGCGGGCTCACGCTCAAGAACCGCATCGTCGTCTCGCCCATGGCCCAGTACTCGGCCGTGGACGGCGTGCCCGGCGACTACCACCTGATGCACCTGGGCGCTCGCGCCATGGGTGGCGCCGGCTTGGTGTTTGCCGAGATGGCCTGCGTGAGCCCTGAAGGCCGCATCACCCCCGGCTGCCCCGGCACCTATGATCAGGCGCAAAAGCAAGCCTGGAAGCGCATCAGCGACTGGATTCATCAATACACCGATGCCAAGTTCGCCATGCAGATCGGCCACGCCGGTGCCAAGGCTTCGACCCGCCTGGCCTGGGACGGCACGGACCTGCCTCTGCCCGAGGGCAACTGGCCCATCATGTCGGCCTCGCCGCAGCAGTATCTGGAGGGCGTGAGCCAGATTTCCAAAGCCATGACACGTGCCGACATGGACCTGGTTTTGGCCCAGTTCGTGCAGGCGGCACGCATGGCGGCCGAGATCGGCGTGGACTGGCTGGAGCTGCACTGCGCGCACGGCTATCTGTTGTCGGGCTTCATCTCGCCGCTGACCAACCAGCGCAGCGATGAATATGGCGGTAGTCTGCAAAACCGGCTGCGCTATCCGTTGGAAGTTTTCACGGCCATGCGCGCCGTCTGGCCCGAGGACAAGCCCATGTCGGTGCGCATCTCTGCCACCGACTGGGTGGTGGGTGGCACTACGGCCGATGACGCGGTGGAGATTGCCAAGGCCTTCAAGGCGGCCGGCGCCGATTTGATCGACGTGTCTTCGGGTCAGGTCAGCAAGCGGGAAAAACCCACCTTCGGTCGCATGTTTCAGACCCCGTTTGCCGACCGCGTGCGGCAGGAGGCGGGCATCGCCACGATTGCCGTGGGTGCGATCAGCGAGGCTGATCATGCCAACTCCATCATTGCCGCCGGCCGCGCCGATCTGTGTGCCGTGGCCAGACCCCATTTGGCCAACCCGAACTGGACATTGACCGAAGCCGCCAAGATTGGCTACACGCCGATTGAATGGCCCAAACAGATCTACCAGGGCAAGCGTCAGATGGAAAGCCTGTTCGAGCGCGAAAAGGCCTTGAAATGAAGCATCCCCTGAGTCGCTTCGCGCCTTCCCTCTCTCCCCGCGCTGCGCGCTGCGGGAGGGGGACGACACCATCGGTGTCCCAAGGGCGGGTGTGCCCTGTTCGTGAGCGATGGAGAACTAAATGACAGGCGATCTAAATGATCAACACGCACTGGTGACCGGTGCGGGCCAGGGCATTGGCGAGGCGATTGCACGACAGCTGTTGGCGCGCGGCGCCAGGGTGACGGTGCTGGGGCGGCGGCCCCAGCCCTTGCAGCAACTGGTGGATGAACACCCGGACCGTTGCCATATGGTGCTGGCCGATATCGCCAATGCGGCCGAGGTAAAAGCTGCTTTTGCGCAGGCTGTGGCTGCGCAAGGTGCTATCCATATTTTGGTGAACAACGCCGGTCAGGCTTTGAGCAGCCCTTTTCTGAAGCTGGATGACCAGCACTGGCAGAGCATGCTGGCCGTCAACCTGACGGGAACCATGCTCTGCATTCAGCAGGTGCTGCCGGCCATGGTGGAGGCCGGTGGCGGCCGCATTGTCAATGTGGCCAGCACGGCAGGGCTCACCGGCTATGCCTATGTGGCGGCCTATTGCGCGGCCAAGCATGGCGTGATAGGGCTGACGCGATCGCTGGCGCTGGAGTTTGCCCAGAAGGGCATCACCGTCAATGCCGTCTGCCCCGGCTACACAGAGACCGAAATCGTCACCACCAGCATTGAGCGCGTGGTGGCCAAGACCGGCCGCACGCCGGAGCAGGCCATGGCCGAGTTTGTCAAAAACAATCCCCAGGGCCGTCTGGTGCAGCCGCAGCAAGTGGCCGACGCCGTGCTGTGGCTGTGCGGCCAGGGCGCGGGCGCAGTGACCGGGCAGGCTATTGCCGTTGCCGGTGGCGAAGTGATGTGATGTGAACACGAGGAATGACTATGAGCGACTACTCCATTGATCCCGCGCTGCGCGCCGGCAATCAGCTGCATCTGGCCGATTACCAGGCCAGGCATTTTCTGTGGCAGGTCAAAGACCAGGTGGCCACCATCACCTTGAACCGGCCAGAGCGCAAGAACCCGCTGACCTTCGACTCCTATGCCGAGCTGCGTGATCTGTTCCATAAGCTCAAATGGGCGCAGGACGTGAAGGCCGTGGTCATCGTGGGCGATGGCGGCAACTTCTGCTCGGGCGGCGACGTGCATGAAATCATTGGCCCGCTGGTAGCGCTCAAGGCTCCCGAGCTGCTGATGTTCACCCGCATGACGGGCGAGCTGGTCAAGACCATGCGTGCCTGCCCCCAGCCCATCATCGCGGCGGTGGACGGTGTCTGCGCCGGTGCCGGTGCCATCATGGCCATGGCCTCCGACATGCGCCTGGGCACGGCGCGCAGCAAGACGGCATTTCTGTTCAACCGCGTGGGCCTGGCCGGCTGCGATATGGGCGCTTGCGCTTTCCTGCCGCGCATCATCGGTCAGGGTCGGGCCAGCGAGCTGCTCTACACCGGCCGTAGCCTGGGGGGCGAGGAAGGCGAGCGCTGGGGCTTTTTCAACCGTCTTTGCGAGCCCGAGGCGGTGCTGACCGAGGCACAGAAGCTGGCCGCCGATCTGGCCGCCGGCCCCAGCTTTGCCAACGGCATCACCAAGACCATGCTGCACCAGGAATGGGCGATGACGATAGAGCAGGCGATTGAAGCCGAAGCGCAGGCGCAGGCCATCTGCATGCTGACCGAAGACTTCTCGCGTGCCTACCATGCCTTCGTCGCCAAGCAAAAACCTCAATTCAAGGGGAACTGATATGGCGGACACCAGCTATCTGCAATGGCCTTTCTTTGACGAAAAACACGCCCAGCTCGCCACCGAGCTCGATGCCTGGGCCGCGCAGCACGTGGCACATATCCACAGCGATGACAACGATGGCGATTGCCGCCAGTTGGTGAAGGTCCTAGGCCAGGGCGGCTGGCTGCGCCATGCCGTGGCAGGAGTGGAAAATGGCGGCGCTGGCGAGCAGATCGATACCCGCGCCATCTGCCTGATACGCGAAACCCTGGCGCGTCACAACGGCCTGGCGGACTTTGCCTTTGCCATGCAGGGCCTGGGTTCGGGGGCGATCAGCCTGGCCGGCACGCCTGCGCAAAAGCAGCGCTATCTGAGCCGGGTGGCTGCCGGTGAAGCGATCTCGGCCTTTGCCTTGTCCGAGCCCGAAGCCGGCTCCGATGTGGCGGCCATGGCCTGCGAAGCCCGGCTGGACGGCGATCACTATGTGCTCAATGGCGAGAAGACCTGGATCTCCAACGGGGGCATTGCCGATTTCTATGTGGTCTTTGTGCGCACCGGTGAGGCTCCGGGCTCGCGCGGCATCTCGGCCTTGATTGTGGATGCGGACACGCAGGGTTTCGAGATTGCCGAGCGCATCAACGTGATTGCTCCGCACCCGCTGGCACGCCTCCAATTTACCAACTGCCGCGTGCCTGTGTCGCAGCGCGTAGGCGCAGGCGGCGAAGGCTTCAAAGTGGCGATGCGCACGCTGGACGTGTTTCGCACCTCGGTGGCCGCTGCCGCGCTGGGCTTTGCGCGCCGGGCGCTCGACGAAGCGCTGCAGCGCGCCACCACGCGCAAGATGTTCGGCGGCGTGCTGGCCGATTTCCAGCTCACCCAGGCCAAGCTGGCGCAGATGGCCACCTTGATAGATAGCGCGGCCCTGCTGACCTACCGCGCAGCCTGGCAGCGCGACCAGGGACAGAACGTGACGCGCGAGGCCGCCATGGCCAAGATGACGGCAACGGAAAACGCGCAGCAAGTCATCGATGCCGCCGTGCAGATCTGGGGCGGCCTGGGTGTGGTCAGCGATCAGCCCGTGGAGCGGCTGTACCGCGAGATCCGCGCCCTGCGCATCTATGAAGGTGCGACCGAGGTGCAGCAGCTCATCATTGGCCGTGACTTAATCAAAAGTCATAGCTAAAAGCGCAAGACCAACCAACGCAAGACCGGGTTTTTGTTCAAAAGGTTTGGAACCATGTCGTACACCGCACATATCGACACTTTTGCTGCCGACAATCTGCCGCCGCTGCAGCTGCAGCCGGACTTTGTTTTTGAGCTGCCCGAGCTGCAGTTCCCCGAGCGGCTGAACTGTGCGGCGCAGCTGCTGGACAGACATGTGGCCGAAGGGCGTGGCGAGCGCCTGTGCATTCAGGCCGCCGGTGTGCGCTGGAGCTATGCCGATCTGCAGGACAAGGCCAACCGGATTGCGAATGTGCTCACGCAGCAGCTGGGCTTGGTGGCGGGCAACCGCGTGCTGCTGTGTGCGCCCAACAATCCCATGATGGTGGCCTGCTGGTTTGGCGTCATCAAGGCCGGCGGTATTGCCGTGGCGGCCATGCCGCTGCTGCGTGCCAAGGAGCTGTCTACCATCGTCGATATTGCGCAGGTCAGCCATGCGCTGTGCGACGAGGCGCTGCGCGCCGAAGTGCTGGGCGCCCAGCAGCAATGCCAGACCCTGAAGGTGGTGCAGTTCTTCAATGCCAAGAGCGGCGATGGCCTGCAGGGGCTGGAAGCTCTGATGGATGGAGCCTCCGGCCAGTTCGAGACGGTGGACACGGCAGCAACCGATACCTGTCTGCTGGGCTTTACTTCGGGCACCACCGGCGTTCCCAAGGCCACCATGCATTTCCACCGCGATGTGATGGCCGTCTGCGCCTGCTGGCCGCTGCACACCTTGCGCGCCAATGCCGACGATGTGTTCATAGGCAGCCCGCCGATGGCATTCACCTTCGGGCTGGGCGGACAGGTGCTGTTTCCCATGGCCATAGGCGCCAGCATGGCGCTGCTGGAAAAAGCCGGGCCACCGCAGCTGGCCGACGGCATAGAGCAGTTTGGCGCGACCGTGGTGTTTACCGCGCCCACCTCTTACCGCGTCATGGCCCAGCAAGGCGAGCGCATGCGCAAGACCCGGCTGCGCAAATGCGTCTCGGCCGGTGAGGCCTTGACCGCCTCCACGCGTGCGCTGTGGAAGAATGCCACCGGCATCGAGATCATTGACGGCATAGGTTCTACCGAGATGCTGCACATCTTCATCTCGCACCGCGAGGAAGAGGCCAGGCCCGGCGCCACCGGCAAGGCCGTGCCCGGCTACCAAGCCAAGGTAGTGGATGACGAGGGCCAGGAGGTGCCGCCGGGGACGGTGGGCAAGCTGGCCGTGCAAGGCCCTACCGGCTGCCGTTATCTGAACGACAGCCGTCAGACCAAGTATGTCAGCCATGGCTGGAACCTGACCGGCGACGCCTATCTGATGGATGCCGACGGCTACTTTGTCTACCAGGCACGCACCGACGACATGATCATCTCGGCCGGCTACAACATTGCCGCGCCCGAGGTGGAAGAAGCGTTGATGGCGCATGCGGCCGTGGCCGAATGCGCGGTGATCGGCGTGGCCGATGCCGAGCGCGGTCAGATCGTCAAGGCTTTTGTAGTGCTGCGTGCCGGCCATGCGGGCGACGAGGCCATGGCCAAGACGCTGCAGGATTTTGTGAAAAGCACGGTGGCACCCTACAAGTATCCGCGCGCCGTGCAGTTCGTCTCCCTGCTGCCGCGCACGCCCACGGGCAAGCTGCAGCGCTTCAGATTGCACCAGTCGTGATTGCTATGCTTGTAATAGCTGGTTGTGTATATGTAATATGCGCTTAGCGCGATATTTGTCTGATTTCTGGAGCCCTGCATGTCTGAGACTGTCGCCGCCCTGCCGCGCTTTGTGACGCAAGTGCCGATTCGCTTTGCGCACTGCGATCCGGCCGGCATCATTTTCTTTCCGCAGTATCTGGTGCTGTTCAACGGTCTGGTGGAAGACTGGTTCAACCAGGTGCTGCAAGTGCCTTATGCGCAGATGCTGGCGACGGATCGTATTGGTCTGCCCATCGTGCATCTGGAGTGCGATTTTCGTGCCATCACCCGCATGGGCGAGGTGGTGAGCCTGGGGCTGTCCGTGGCCAGGCTGGGCACGCGCTCGCTGACTCTGGCGCTCGACTGCCTGGGGCCCGACGGCCAGCTGCGCGTCTCGGCGCAGAAGGTGCTGGTGTTCACCGATCTGCAAACCCATCAGGCGCTCAACATTCCCTCTAATATCCGCACTGCCATGGAGCAGTGGATGCAATCGTCTTCACATTGAAAAGGAAGCAAACATGCAAGTACTGCTGCCACCGGGCTGGCCCCGGCCCAAGGGTTATGCCAACGGCGTCTCGGTGCAAGGCCGCCAGATTTTTGTGGCCGGAATGATTGGTTGGGATGGTGATGGCGTGTTCCACACCGACGAGCTGGCCGGCCAGGTACGCCAGGCGCTGCAAAACATTGTGGCGGTGCTGGCCGCCGGCGGCGCCAAGCCCGAGCACATTGTGCGCATGACCTGGTACATCACCGACAAGCAAGACTATCTGGCCCAGCAGGCCGAGATCGGCCGGGCTTACCGCGATCTGATCGGCTCGTTCAGCGTGGCGATGACGGCGGTGCAGGTGGCGACGCTGATTGAAGACCGGGCCAAGGTGGAGATTGAGGTGACTGCCGTGGTGCCTGAGTGATGCAGCTATGGATTGCG
This sequence comes from Comamonas aquatilis, assembly GCF_965139575.1. Classification (NCBI taxonomy): domain Bacteria; kingdom Pseudomonadati; phylum Pseudomonadota; class Betaproteobacteria; order Burkholderiales; family Comamonadaceae; genus Comamonas; species Comamonas aquatilis. The sequence continues at coordinate 180,110 of NZ_CBCSIW010000006.1, forward strand.
TAGCTGCACACGCATGATGGACGTGGGCTCAAGCCGGAAATGGCTTGAGTTCAGCACCCGCAAGACAAAAGGCGCCGTCGGCGCCTTTTGTCTTGCGGGTCTGCGGTCTTAGAAATCCAGCAGACTCAAGCCCACGCTGAACGTGGTGCGCTTGTTGTTGTAGTCGATCAGGCTGTCGCCATAGCCGCTGAAAAGCTGGACATGCAGGCGCAGATTGCTCTTGCCGCCATTCCAGCCCTCGCCCAGGGTGCGCAGCCATTCGACGCGGCCGGACCCCTTGCCTTTGCCCACCGAACCACGTGCGGTAAAGCCCAGGTAGTTCTGCTCGTTGACGTTCCAGCCCAGCTTGATTTCGCCGCGGCCTATGTAGTCCTGGATATGGGGGTTGTCGTCTTCCAGAGCGCTTTCGCTCAGGCGCTGCCAGGCCTTCAGATGCAATTGCCAGCGGTTGCCCAGCTCGGCGCCGGTCATCAGATACCAGCGATTCCAGCTGCGGGAAATCGGATTGCTCTGCCCGTTGGACTGGTGGACCAGGCCGACACCCGAATAGCGCCAGCGCCAGCCGAACGGCAGCTGGGCATCGCTGGGGTAGACGTAGAAGACCTCGGGCTCATGGTCGGTGTTGCGGAAGGGGCGCGAGATATCGCTGTTGAACAGCTGCCAGTAGGACTGCTGCGTATAGCCAAACCATAGCGAGTCCTTGCCGCTGGAGGTGGGGCCGGTCAGCAGGCCCGATGCAATCTTGGTGCGCGCCGACAGCTGCAGCCGCATCTCGTGCTCCTGGTAGGGCTGGGAGTCGGGTGAGCCGCGCGAGGGGGAATAAGGCTGCTGGTTGACGTTATCGCCCACGACGACCGAGACGCTCATGGGGCGGTAGCCGCGGAAGCTGAAGGTGCCGCAGTCCGAGCCCGGTTCCAGCTCGTAGTAGCGTGAGATTTCGCTGTAGCGGGGATCGCGGCAACCGCCATTGGTGGGGGTGAGGGGAAGCGCCAGACCTTGGGCGCTGCCGTCCGCTGCCATGGCGGCCGGCGCTACGGTCGCCGTCGTTGCGGCAACTGGCGTAACAGTGGGCGTGGCGTTATCGTCAGCCGCGGCCATGGAGGCCGTGGCTGCCGGTGCCGACCAGCTGCTGGCAGGCGGTGCACTCAGCGGTTGCTGGGCTTGCGCCCAGGTATCGAAACAGGCCAGGCGGGTCTGGTTGTCCGTGGTGGCCGCGCATTGGCGCCAGGCTTCGGCCGGCAGAGGAGTGGTTTCGGCCGCTTGGGCCGGCAGCAGCCAGCCACAGGCCGCCAGTGCGCTCGCAATGGCGGCGGCCGTGCCTGCTTGTGGCAGTGGTTTCAGGCGCGCGGTTGGCACAAAGGGGTACATGGTCAAGATGGCTGCAAAAAGGTGAAAAGAATGTGGCGGCTGTTGCGTTCTGGGTGGGGTTTGGGTTATTGCTGGCTTTGTGGCTGGCTTTTGCGCAGGACAAAGTTCTGGCGCTCGCCGTCTTCGCCGGCCTGGAATTCGCCCTGGATTTCGCGGGCACAGCTGTCGCCCACCGCCTGGCCCAGCCAGGTGCCGGTGATGTGCACGCCGTCTGCGCTTTCCTCCAGCGTGATGCTGCCCTGATTCACATCGCCCACCATGGGGTAGCGGCTGCCGGGGCGTTCTATCGTGCCTTTGACATTGCCCTTCCATTCAGGATGGGGGGCCAGCACGATGCGAACGGCCTCATCGCGGCCGGAGATCGTGCCCTGCCATTGGCCTTGCAGCTGCTTGTCCGTCATGACGGAGTCGGCGTTGCAAGCGCTGGCGGTTTCAGAAGTGGTTTGTGCAAAAGGGCTTGATAGAAAAGCGCTTGTAGCTATGAAAAGCAGAGCTTGTTTGAGCTTGTGCTGGGTCATTTCAATCGGATCAATGGGTCGGCCCGGTTGTCGGGCCGGTGGCAGTGGGGGCTTTGCGCGCGGCAAATTCCTCACGCAGCTTGCGCAGTTTCTCGCGCGGGTCTTCCTTGGCAGTGGCGGAGTCCAGCCCCATCTCCTTGATGAAGCGGCTGGGCTGGCAGGCCACCATTTCGCGCCCTTTCTTGCGGCGCTTGGTCCAGCTCACGGCCAGGGTGCGCTGGGCACGGGTGATGCCCACATACATCAGGCGGCGCTCTTCCTGCAGGCGGGCGGCGGTTTCGTCGCTCACTTGCAGCTGGCGGCCGTTGTCATCGTCGAGCTTGAAGGGCAGCATGCCCTCAGTCACGCCCACCAGGATCACATGCGGCCATTCCAGACCCTTGGAGGCATGAAGCGTGGAGAGCACCACCATGTCCTGCTCTTTTTCGCGTTCGCTGATGGTGGAGAGCAGAGCAATATTCTGTGAAACCTCTAGCAGGCTTTTCACCTCGGTCTGCGTGGTGGTGCCGGCCGCATCTTCGATGGTGCCGCCTGCGCGCTGGGCCATCCAGTCGCAGAACTCCAGCACATTGCTCCAGCGCGCGGCAGCCACGGTTTCGCTGTCCTCGCTGTCGTACAGATACTGTTCGTAGCCGATCTCCTTGAGCCAGTCCACGAGAAAGCTGCGCGAATCCTGCGCGCCCAGCGTATGGCGGGCGCGGTATTCCAGATCGTTGATGTAGCGGCCGAACTCCAGCAGGCTCTCGAAGGCCTTCTTGGGCAGCGCATCTTCAAGCATGGAGTTGAACAGCGAGCCGAACATGGACAGCTTGTGCGCCCCAGAGAATTCGCCCAGCTTTCCCAGTGTGGTATGGCCTATGCCGCGCTTGGGCGTGCCTATGGCGCGCAGAAAAGCCGGGTCGTCATCGTTGTTGATCCACAGACGAAACCAGGCGCACAAGTCCTTGATTTCGGCGCGGTCAAAGAACGAGGTGCCGCCCGAAACCTTGTAGGGAATATTGGCCTTGCGCAGCGCTTTCTCGAAAGGCTTGGCCTGGTGGTTGGCGCGGTAAAGAATCGCCATGTCCTTCCACGCGGGCTGGGGATTGCTGCCGGCACGCAGGCCCTGAATGCGGGCTACGGCGCGCTCGGCTTCATGTTCTTCGGTGTCGCAATCCACGATGCGCACCGGCTCGCCTTCGCCCAGCTCGGAGAACAGGGTCTTGGGAAACAGCTTGGGGTTGGGGCCGATCACATTGTTGGCCGCCCGCAGAATAGCGCTGGTGGAGCGGTAGTTCTGCTCCAGCTTGATGAGCTTGAGCTCGGGATAATCTATGGGCAGCTTCTTGAGGTTGTCCAGCGTGGCGCCGCGCCAGCCGTAGATGGACTGGTCGTCATCGCCCACGGCCGTGAAGTGGCCGCGCTCGCCGACCAGCATCTTGAGCAGCTCGTACTGCGTGGCATTGGTGTCCTGGTATTCATCGACCAGCACATGGCCCAGCAAACGCTGCCATTTCTCGCGCACCTCGGGGTGGCCGCGCAGCAGTCGCATGGGCATGCCGATCAGGTCGTCGAAGTCCACGCTCTGGTAGGCCGTGAGCCGCTCTTCATAGCGCTGCATGATGAGAGCAATCGTGCGCTCATTGTCGTCCTGGGCCATGGCCAGGGCCTTGCGGCTGTCCCAGCCGGCGTTCTTCCAGCCGCTGATGGTCCACTGCCATTGGCGGGCCGTGGCCGCATCGGTGGTGCCGCCGGCGCAATCCTTCAAGATGCCGGTCACATCATCGGTGTCCAGAATGCTGAACTGGGGCTTGAGGCCTAGCGCATGGCCGTCTTCACGCACCATGCGCACGCCCAGGGCGTGGAAGGTGCAGATCAGCACTTCCTTGGCCTTGCGGCCTATCAGCCCGGTCGCACGTTCGCGCATTTCTGCTGCCGCCTTGTTGGTAAAGGTGATGGCTGCAATACGTTTGGGAGCCATGCCTGTTTCAATCAGACGTGCAATCTTTTGCGTGATCACCCGCGTTTTGCCCGAGCCGGCACCGGCCAGCACCAGGCATGGGCCTTCTGTGTAATGCACGGCTTGAAGCTGAGCGAGGTTTAGACCTGCGGACATGTAGCAGAGGAACTCATAAAAATAGGGGAGCTGGGAGCATACAGCCTTGGTCTGTTCATGCTCGGCGGGGTGGTTTTGACAAACTGTGTCAGGGCCGGACAGCGCTCATGAAAGTCGTGGCGTTTCCATCATGCGTCGCATAGGTGTAAGTCGATGTGAGGCATTTAGGTGTTTAATTGTTGGTTCGTGAATCAGTATGTTTAGTGATTTACGTGCTTTTGCGATGGCTGACGTGGGGCTATTTGTTTTATCTATCTTTTGTGCAACAAGGTAGCAAAGCATGGCAAGAACCATTGGTGAAGTAGGTCTGGCGGCAGAGCTGTGGACTCCCGCCATCAAGCAGCGTTTCGAAACATTGTTTGCCGTCGCCTCGCGTCAATCGCTGTCCAGCTGGCGTGAGGTGCCGCCTGGCAGGGCCCAGGTGCTGGTGGTCGATGGCGGAGCTGCCGCGCCCCATGCTGCGGCCAGCATCCCTTGCGTGGTTTATGTGGGCGGCGAGGCCGCAAACCAGCCGCTGGGGCGCTCGGCCCGGGGCTGGGCAGCGCATCTGGATGTGAATTTCACGCTCTCCGACCTGATCGACATGCTGGACAGGGCCGCAGTCTTTCTCATGGACTGGAAAGCATGCCGCTCAGGCCCTATGGCTGCTCCGGCCACTGCTCCTGCCTGTGCCCCGACTTCTTTCCCGCTCTCTGCGCCCTCCGCATTGACGCTGCCTGCTGCCATGCAGGATTTGCTGAGCATGGGCGAGAACTGTACGCACCAGTTTCAGCTTGCTTCCTGGGTGGTGCTGCCGGGCGGCGTCAACTCGGCACAAAACAGCCGTGTTCTGGCCCTGCTGGCACGAGGCCCTATTGCGGCCAGAGCACTGTGCGAGCACGGTGCGATTGACATCGGCCAGCTGCAGCACTTGCTGGCCCAGGCGGCAGTGCAAAAAGTGCTGCGCTGCAGCTTGTCAACCAGCGAGGCGGCCAAGCCGCAGCACGAAGTAAAAAATCAGCCGGCAGCGGTCTCCCAGGGTTGGGTGAAGAAGCTGACCGGCTGGATTACGCGTGGAGGGCGCATATGACAGTTTTCATTCCCACGCAGCCAAGCCAGGGGCTGATGCGGGTCAGCCTGCTGGGCCCCATGGGCATAGGCAAGACCACGGCCTTGCGCAGCCTTTGCGGCCAGCTGATGGCCGGCTCCGATGTGCGCAACCTGGACCGCGCGGCGCACAGCAAGGAATTCACCACTGTCGGGGCCGAGTTTGGCGAGATCGATCTGGGCTCAGGCGAACGCCTGCAACTGGTGGGCAGTCCGGGGCAGGACCGTTTCGATTTCGTGCGCCGCTGGGTGCTGTCCGCGTCCGTCGGTGCGCTGCTGATGGTGGATGTCGGCGATGAAGAGGCGGTGGATTACGTTGCCGGGATGCTGAAGGGCATTGCACAACTGGACACAACTCCGCTGATCATCATTTTGAGTTGTCGTGAGGCCACAGGACAGCAGCTGGAGGATTTCAGCTCGGCCCTGATCGCCGGCGGGCATGAACTGGTGCCCATCATCCAGGCCGATCCCCGCGAGCGCCAGCAAATGCTGGATGCGCTGGGTGTGTTGGCGTCCCTGCTGTCCCTGCAAAGCCAAAGCCTATGAAAAACAACGCACTTCCTGTGATCCCATCGGGCATGGCGCAAGCCGGGCAAGAAATCCTCCACCGCATCGTGGCACCCGTGGAAGGCGTGCGCATTGCCTTGTTGTGCACGCCGGATGGCTTTGAAATCACGACGGTGCGTTTTCACAGCGATCTGCCGACCGAGCGCCTGTCGGCCATGGCGGGCTCGCTGATGGCCATGGCCAGGGCGGTGGCCAATGAGATCGGCCACCAGGACTGCCGCCGCCTGACGTTCGAGACGGAATCGGGCACCGTGGTCTTTCAGGCCGTGCCCGGGGAATTCCCTGCGATTTTGTGCCTGGTGGTGGATCAAAACGCCTTGCTGGGCCGTGCGCTGTGGGCGGCAGCCGAGGTGGCAACCGGGTTCCTACACCGATAGTTGTCTCAAAGAGTTTCTGATACAAGATGAATTGAGTGCGTTGAATCGCACCGCTATCCCGTGCCGGCATTCTTAACCTAAGGTGAACGTATGGCTTCTATTCAAGACTCTCTCAATAGCTTGATGACCATGGACGGCGCGCTCTGCGGCGCTCTGGTGGACAGCAGCAGCGGCATGCTGATGGGCAGCGCGGGAAGCGGGGTGGACATGGAACTGGCGGCGGCAGGCAATACCGAGGTGGTGCGCGCCAAGCTCAAGACCATGCGCATGCTGAATCTGAGCGATCAGATCGACGACATCCTGATCACGTTGGGCAAGCAATATCACATCATTCGCCCGGTGGTGGCCAACGAAGGTGTGTTCTTTTACTTTGTGCTGGACAAGACCCGTGCGAACTTGGCGCTGGCCCGCCGCAAGGTGGTGGATGTGGAGAGGGATTTGAAGCTGTAAGCGTCAGCACCCATCCGGTTCTCATCAAGCTCGCATCGGCCTGCCTCGCGCAGGCTTTGTTGTTTCGGGCGCTGCCTGGTGAGGCGGTGGCTGCAAAAATTTCACGTGATGCCTGCGGGCGTGAACAGCTTCCAAAGGCTGCGGCCCTGTCAGAATTTGCGGGTGCTGTCCGTTCTACTCATCACCTTCCCCTTCTTTGCCCTGGTGGCCTGCGGCTTCATCGCCACCTGGCGCGGTGTTCTGCCGCTGGCGGCGATTCCGGGGCTGAATGCCTTTGTGCTGTACTTTGCCCTGCCTTGCATGCTGTACCGCTTTGGCGCACAGACGCCGATAGCGCAGCTGCTGGATGTGAACGTTACGGTGGTCTATCTGCTGTGCGGTCTGCTCATGGTGGGGACGACGGTGATGCTGACCCGTCGGCGCATGGGCTGGAATGATGCGGCCTTTGGCGCGCTGGTGGCCGCCTTCCCCAATACCGGCTTCATGGGCGTGCCCATGCTGGTGGCGTTGCTGGGTGCCCAGAGCGCCGGCCCGGTGATTGTGACCATGGCCATAGACATGATTCTCACCACTTCGCTGTGCATAGGGCTGTCGCGGCTGGATCTGGCGGGCGGCCTGTGGCCGGCGCTGCGCAATGCATTCAAAGGCATGCTGGCCAATCCCATGCCCTGGTCGATTGCGCTGGGCGGCATGGCCTCGGCCATGGGCTGGGTTCTGCCGGGCCCGGTCGATCAAACCGTGGCCATGCTGGCGGCAGCGGCCTCGCCGGTGGCGCTGTTCACCATCGGTGCCGTGCTGGCCCGTTCGCAGCGCAACAGCCACGAACGCGTGGCCGCGCGTGACTATGTGCCCATAGCGCTGGCCAAACTCGTGGTTCATCCGCTGCTGGTGTTTGCCGTGGGCAAGGCTGCCATGGCCCTGGGCCTGCCTTTGAGTCAAAGCGCTCTGGTGGTGCTGGTGCTGCTGGCGGCGCTGCCATCGGCCAGCAATGTCTCGTTGCTCACCGAGCGTTACGGTGCCCACAGCGGCCGCGTTGCCAGAATCATTCTGGTCTCAACCAGCCTGGCCTTTCTGACCTTCTCCGCCGCCGTGGCCTTGATGGTTTGATCAAAAACAAGAGCGGCCTGCGCAGATCACATCTGTACAAGCCGCTGTTTTTATCGATGTCCGTAAATTAGGCATGTCCCATCAAAGAGACACCGAGGAAGGGCCGCCCCGCACCGAAGGTGTCGTCCCCCTCCCGAAGAGAGAGGGGGAAGGCGCGTCAGCGCCTCAGGGGGTGAGTCTCAATACTCCCAGAACATCCGCTGCAGTTCCTTGGTGTTCGCACCCTTGGTCAGCGCCAACATGGTCAGAATGCGGGCTTTCTCGGGGCGCATATCGTGGGCCACGACCCAGTCGTATTTGTCATCGGGCTGCTCGGCGTTGCGCAGCACAAAGCCGTAAGGCACGCGCGAGGAGCGCACGATGAGCGTGCCCTTGGCGCGGGCGTCCTGCAGCGGCTTGACCATGCGGTCGGCCACCGAGCCATTGCCGGTGCCGGCATGGACGATGGCCTTGGCGCCGGCATCCACCAGCGCATTCACGGCCGTGGGCTGCACGCTGCCGTAGGCGTAGACGATGTCCACCTGGGGCAGCTTGTCGATGCTGTCGATATTGAATTCGGACTGGTTGGTGTGGCGCTTGACGGGGGCGCGGAACCAGTAATTCTTGCCCTCCACCACCATGCCCAGCGCGCCCCACTGGCTCTTGAAGGCGCCGGTCTGGATGTTGATGTCCTTGTTCACATCGCGGGCGGTGTTGATCTCGTCATTCATGGTGACGAGCACGCCCTTGCCCTTGGCATCCTTGGAGCCGGCCACGCTGACGGCGTTGACCAGGTTCAGCGCACCGTCGGCCGACAAGGCCGTGCCGGGGCGCATGCTGCCGACCACGGCGATGGGCTTGTCGGTGTGCACGGTCAGGCTCAGAAAGTAGGCGGTCTCGGCCAGCGTATCCGTGCCGTGGGTGACGACGATACCGTCCACATCGGCTTGCTTGGACAGCTGCGAGACGCGCTTGGCCAGGGTCAGCAGATTGTCATTGGTGAAGCTCTCGGAAGCGATCTGGAACACTTGCTCGCCGCGCACATTGGCCACCTGGGCCAACTCGGGCAGGCCGGCCAGCAGCTTGTCCACCGGCACCTTGGCAGCCGTATAGGTGGCGCTGTTGACGGTGGAGGCACCCGCACCCGCGATGGTGCCGCCGGTGGCCAGCACCACCACATTGGGCTTGGCCGTCTGGGCTGTTGCGCTCTTGGCGGCAGTGGCCGATGCATCCTGGGCCAGTGCGGCGCCGGGCAGGGAAAGCAAGCCGGAAACGGCCAGGCTGGCGGCCAGCAGGGTGCGACGAAGAATACGCTTGTGCATGTAAGAGTGCTCCGAGGGTTGAAAGTGCCTGCTCTCGTGGAGCAGCCCCTCGCACCATGCAATAGCCATGCCGGGATGCACAATCGCGCAAATCCCGATGGCGCCGGGTATGAAAAGAATTTAGGGTTTATTTGATAGCTGCATGTGCTTGATACATAAAGGCTGGAGGCCAAAAAGGCTTAAATTTCTGAGCTGACGCATAGCTTCAGATGCTCAGAGGATCCACATCGACCAGCCAGCGAACAAGGCCTTTGTGATCGGGCAGGCCGCGCAACCAGTGCAGATACTGCTGCCAGCTGTTCAAAAAGCGCAGCAGGGCGCTGCGATTGGTGGCTTCCAGCAGCATCTGGGCGCGCTCCACATTGGCCACGCGCTGCACCGCCATGGGGATGGGCGGGTAGATGAAGACCTCGTCCAGATAGGGCAGGCCGGCGTCTTTGGCCACCTGGGTCGCCGCACTCAAAAACGCCTGCGCGGCTTCCTGGGTCCGCGCATCGGCGCGGACTATGGCCTGGAAGGCATAGGGCGGCATGCCCGCGTCCAGCCGCTCCTGCAACTGCTGCTTGGCAAAGGCCGGGTAGTCGTGCCGCTTGAGGGCCGCATAGACGGCGTGCTGTGCATCATGGGTCTGAATCCACATCTCCGGCGCGCTGCCCTGGGCCTTCACATACAGGGCGTCGCGCCCGGCCCGGCCTGCGGCCTGCATCAGCAGACAGAACAGGCGCTCCGGCGCACGGTAGTCACTCGAATACAAAGCGCTGTCGGGCTGCACGGCAGCCACCAGGGTGATGCGTCTAAAGTCGTGGCCCTTTGCCACCATCTGCGTGCCCACCAGCACGTCGATGTCTCCGGCGTGCATGGCGGCCAGTTGCTCTTCCAGACTGCCCTTGGCCTTGGTGGTGTCGGCATCGATGCGGGCCACGCGGGCCGGATCGCCGTCGGGGCGTTGCACATTGCGCAGCAGCCGCTCCAGCTCCTCCTGCAGCTGCTCCGTGCCCTTGCCCAGCGGCAGGATGTCGGGGTTGCCGCAGCTGGGGCAGGCAAAGGGCACGCGCTGGGTGAAGCCGCAGTGGTGGCAGCGCAGCGTGCGGTCGCCCTTGTGGAACACCTGGTGGGCGCTGCAATGGGGACAGTCGCTTTTCCAGTTGCAATCGGCACAAAACAGCACGGGGGCAAAGCCTCGGCGGTTGAGCAGGATCAGGCTTTGCTCACCGCGTTTGACGCGGTCGGTGATGGCATCTATCAGCGGCGGCGAGAACACGATGCGTTTGGGCTGCTGGGTCATATCCACCAGCCGCACCCGGGGCAGAGCCGCTGCGCCAATCCGGCTGGGCATCTCCAGCCGCTGGTAGCGGCCCACCTCGCCATCGCTGGCATACCAGCTCTCCAGCGAGGGCGTGGCGCTGCCCAGAATGACTTTGGAGCCGGTATCGCGCCCGCGCCACAGGGCCAGATCGCGGGCCGAGTAGCGCGCGCCTTCCTGCTGCTTGTAGCTGGCGTCATGCTCCTCGTCCACCACGATCAGCTTCAGGCCCGGCAGGCTGGCAAAGATAGACATGCGCGTGCCCAGCACAATGCGGGCGCGGCCGGTGTGGGCGGCCAGCCAGCTTTTCAGACGCTGAGGATTGGTCATGCCGCTGTGCATGCTGACCACGGCCTCCTGGCCGTACTGCGGCGTGAAGCGTGCCACAAAGCGCTCTTGCAACTGGGGCGTCAGATTGATCTCGGGCACCATTACCAGGGCCTGGGCCTCGGGGTTGGCATCCAGCAAGGCCTGTACGGCGCGCAGATAGACCTCGGTCTTGCCGCTGCCGGTGCTGCCGTAAAGCAGAAACGGACCGGGATTTTGCTCGATTTGCGCAAATACCGAGGTCTGTTCTGCGCTTAGTGCTACCAAAGGCGTAGTGGGGGCCGGCGCTGCCACGGCAATGGCGGCTGCTGCGTCCTCGAAGTTTTCCTCGGCTTGGGCCTTCTTGCTTTTGCTGCTCTTGGCCTTGGCGGGCTTGGGCGGAGCCAGGCGCCGGGTCAGCTGCTCGGCCGTCATATCGCGCAGCTGGGGCGGCAGAGCCGTCACGGCAATCTCGCCCACGCTGCGCTGATAGTAGTGAGCGGCAAAGCCCACCAGCCGCCGCCAGCCCCGGCTCAGGGGGGCAATGCCCGGCAGCACGCAGGCAATGCTGCGCAGCTCCACGCCCGGCGGAATGTCTGCCGGCGCGGCCGGCGTATCCCAGACCACACCCAGCAGTTCCCGCTTGCCCAGAGGTACGCGTACCAGCGTGCCTGGCTGCAGCACCTCGTCACAGGTGTAGCTGAGCAGCTCGCCCACCGCGCTATGGGCGGGGGTCTGAACGGCGACATGGGAGATATGGGGCATGGGCAGGCGAAACGATCCGAGGGCGGCCCAAGCATACGCGAGGCGCTGGCTGAGGGCGCCGGCGGAGGTTCATGGGATTTATGTGGATAACTTTGTGGGGAAAGCGAGCCAGATCGGCGTCATCGGCTGCTGGTGATTGATTTTTGTGCTCACATTCTTGAAATATGATTTAGATATTTTCTATTAAAATCAATAACTTGCGTTTTATTCTGTGTTGTGGATATCTATGGAATCCGCCGGTAAGCGCTAGATTGCTGCCTGAGCGTGCTTGTGCATAAATCAGCATGGCGGTCGCTGTCAAGCGCGTAGCTCCCAGGACCTAAATGTCGATAAATGCGTCAATACGCTCCATATTTCGCTAAAAACATAGCGTCATGGCCGGACGCGGCAAGGCGGTGGCGCATCAAAAGCCCAATCTGTGGATAACTCTGTCAATTCCAAGGGTTTACCCTTTAATTGCTGCTGAACTCAATCTGCGCCGCAGTCGTCCGAGCTTCAAGGGCATGTGGCAAGGCTCCGACATGGCCCATAAGCAAAAAGGACCCGAAGGTCCTTTTTGCTGAGCGCAGCCGTTTAGCCCGCCGCACGCATGGCGCGCGAATGGCTGTGCACGGCTTCGACCAGGGCCGCCACATGTTCGGGTGGGGTGAACTGGCTGATGCCGTGGCCCAGGTTGAAGATGTGGGTAGGGCCGGTGGTGGTCTTGTCGGTGTGAGGCTTGCCAAAGCTGTCCAGCACGGCACGGGCCTGGGCGGCCACTTGCTCGGGTGGAGCAAATAGCACATTGGGGTCGATATTGCCCTGCAGTGCCTTGCCGGGGCCGCCGACTTCACCGCCGACGATGGCGCGGGCCTTGCCCAGGTTGGCCGTCCAGTCCAGACCCAGGACTTCGCAGTCCAGGGTGTTCATGTCCTGCAGCCAGATGCCGCCGCCCTTGGTGAACACGATGCGGGGCACATCCGTGCCGTCCACACCGGTGCGCTTGAGCTGGGCCAGCACGCGCTTGGTATAGGCCAGGCTGAATTGCTGGAACATGCCGTCGGCCAGCACGCCGCCCCAGCTGTCAAAAATCATCACGGCCTGGGCACCGGCATCGATCTGGGCATTCAGGTAAGCGGCCACGCTGTCGGCGTTGATTTCCAGAATGCGGTGCATCAGGTCGGGGCGCGCATACATCAGGCTTTTGACCTGGCGGTAGTCGTCGCTGCCCTTGCCTTCCACCATGTAGCAGGCCAGCGTCCAGGGGCTGCCGGAGAAACCGATCAAGGGCACGCGGCCGTTGAGTGCCTTGCGGATGCTGGTGACGGCATCGAACACATAGCGCAGCTTGTCCATATCCGGCACGGCCAGCGCGGCCACGGAGGCTTCGTCGCGCACATTCTTGGCGAAACGCGGGCCTTCGCCTTCGGCAAACGACAGACCCAGGCCCATGGCGTCGGGAACGGTCAGGATGTCGCTGAAAAGAATGGCGGCATCGAGCGGGAAGCGCTCCAGCGGCTGCAGCGTGACTTCGGTGGCGTAGTTCACGTTGGTGGCCAGACCCATGAAGCTGCCGGCCTGGGCGCGGGTGGCTTTGTACTCGGGCAGGTAACGGCCCGCCTGGCGCATCAGCCACAGCGGCGTGTAGTCAGTGGCCTGGCGACGGCAGGCGCGCAGGAAGGTGTCATTGGTCAGGGGAGCGAAACTCATGGGGGGATTGTCGCCCACTCCGGCCCGTCAGGTGCATGCATTCCCGAGCAGGTGATGGAACCAATAGGTTGCAAAGGACTGCCAAAAGCCGCAAGAGACGCCAAGGCCTCAGGCCGCACAAGGCTTTGCCGGGGTTTGCCCTTGTCTGCTGCAGTCTCTGCTGTTTGCCGCGATTCGGGTTTGTTCGGGCACTGCTTGCGCTGGCTCAAATTACTATTTACCGACCAAGCGGTAGATTTTGTTTCTGATCTGCCGCAAGCCAGTCTTGCTAGCAGAGGAGTGAGCATGTCGGAACCTCTTGTCCTGGTGCTGAACCGTGGTGCCGTGCGCACCTTGTGGCTCAACCGACCCCAGGCTCTCAACAGCTTTACCGGAGCCATGCATGAGGAACTGCTGGCAGCGCTGCAGCAGGCTGCTGCAGATTCAGAAGTGCGTTGCGTAGTTCTGACAGGTGCTGGACGCGGTTTCTGTGCAGGTCAGGATCTGGCCGATGCGGATGCCGCGCCTGCGGCCCCAGGCGAGCCGCCCACGGACTTGGGCGTCTTGATCGAGCGCCATTACCGCCCCTTGTGCGAGCTGCTGCGCAGCATGCCCGTGCCGGTGATTGCGGCCGTCAACGGCGTGGCGGCCGGGGCGGGCGCCAATATCGCGCTGTGCTGCGATCTGGTGGTGGCGGCGGAGTCGGCCAGTTTTATCCAGGCCTTTACCCGTATCGGCTTGCTGCCCGATAGCGGCGGCACCTGGCTGCTGCCGCGTCTGGTGGGGCGTCAACGTGCTCTGGGGCTGGCGTTGCTGGGCGACAAACTCTCGGCCAGCGAGGCCGAGCAAATGGGGCTGATCTGGCGCAGCCTGCCCGATGCCGGCTTCGAGCTGGCCGTGGCGGCCATGGCCGACAAGGTGGCCGCCATGCCGACAAAGGCCTTGGTGGCGACGCGCAAGGCGATTGATGCGGCGCAGCATCTGGACTTTGGCGCCTCGCTGGCGCTGGAGGCCGCTGAGCAAAAAGCCCTGGGCAGCGCCCATGACTACCTTGAAGGCGTGGCCGCCTTCATGGCCAAGCGTGCGCCGGTGTTCAGCGATCGTTGAAAGCAGGACGATATGAATCCTCAACAAACCGCAGAACATGTGCGCGACGGCATGCTGGCCCGCGACCGCGCCGCGCAGGGGCTGGCCATGCGCATCACCCATATCGCCCCGGGTCAGGCCACGATTGAAATGGCCGTGCGGGACGACATGCTTAACGGCTTCGATATCTGCCATGGCGGCTTTATCACCACGCTGGGAGATACGGCGTTTGCCTATGCCTGCAACTCCTATAACGAGATGACGGTGGCCTCGGGACTGGCCGTGGATTTTGTGGCTCCGGGCCGACCCGGCGATGTACTGGTGGCGCAAGCGACCGAGGTCTCGCAGGCCGGGCGTACCGGCGTGTATGACGTGACGATTCGCAACCAGAAGGGCGAGGCGATTGCACTGTTTCGTGGTCGCTCCTACTGCATGAAGGGCAGGCCTACCGTGCCTGTTCAAGCTTGAAGAGGTGAGCAGCATGAATGCACGCGAAGCCATAGAAACCGCCAGCCGCGATGAAATTGAGGCGCTGCAGCTGCAGCGCCTGCGCTGGACGCTGCAACACGCTTACGACCATGTGCCGCATTACCGCCAGGCCTTTGATGCGGCAGGCGTGCACCCGGCCGATCTGAAAAGCCTGCAGGACATTGCCAGGTTTCCCTTCACCACCAAGAAGGACTTGCGCGACAACTACCCCTTCGGCATGTTTGCCGTGCCGCGTACGCAGGTGGCGCGGGTCCATGCCTCCAGCGGCACCACGGGCAAGCCCACGGTGGTGGGTTATACCCAGAACGACATCAATGTCTGGGCCGATCTGGTGGCCCGCTCCATTCGTGCGGCCGGCGGCCGGCCAGGGGACATGGTGCATATCGCCTACGGCTACGGGCTGTTCACGGGCGGTCTGGGCGCGCACTACGGCGTGGAGCGTGCCGGCTGCACGGCGATTCCCATGTCGGGCGGACAGACAGAAAAGCAGGTACAGCTGATTGAGGACTTCAAGCCCGACATCATCATGGTCACGCCCTCCTATATGCAGGTCATCCTCGAAGAGATGCTGCGCCAGGGCAAGGACCCGCGTGCCAGCTCCTTGCGCACCGGCATCTTTGGGGCCGAGCCCTGGACCGAAGCCATGCGCCACGAACTGGAAAGCAAGGGCGGGCTGGACGCGGTCGATATCTACGGCCTGTCGGAAGTGATGGGCCCGGGCGTGGCCAGCGAGTGTGTGGAAACCAAGGACGGCCCGGTGATCTGGGAGGACCATTTCTACGCCGAAGTCATAGACCCCGACACCGGCGAAGTGCTGCCCGACGGCAGCGAGGGCGAACTGGTGTTCACCTCCTTGTCCAAAGAGGCCATGCCCATCATCCGCTACCGCACGCGGGATCTGACGCGTCTGCTGCCGCCCACGGCGCGCTCGTTCAAGCGCATGGGCAAGATCGTGGGCCGCTCGGACGATATGCTCATCATCCGTGGCGTCAACGTCTTTCCCACCCAGATCGAAGAGATCGTGCTGCAAAACCAGCAGCTTTCGGGCCAGTACCAGATCGTGGTGACGCGCGACGGCAATCTAGACCAGATGGCCGTGCGCTGCGAGCTGCAGCCTGGCATGCAAGCTCAGGCGCAGCAACTGGCCGACTGGGTGCAGCAGCGCATCAAGACCTTGATAG
The DNA here is from genome assembly GCF_965139575.1 of Comamonas aquatilis. Classification (NCBI taxonomy): domain Bacteria; kingdom Pseudomonadati; phylum Pseudomonadota; class Betaproteobacteria; order Burkholderiales; family Comamonadaceae; genus Comamonas; species Comamonas aquatilis. The sequence continues at coordinate 195,777 of NZ_CBCSIW010000006.1, forward strand.
GCATCAGCACGGCGGTGGAGGTGCTGGGCGCCGATTCCATAGAACGCACCCTGGTGGGCAAGGCCCGCCGCGTGATCGACAAGCGCCCGCGCTAATCAAAGGAGTACGCCATGTACACCCAAGCCCTGGATTTGATGGCCAAGGAAGGCCAGGCCGACAAGCCCGTGCTGCGCAGCGCCGAGGAGCTGCAGCTGCAGGAGCGCTTCGATGCCCGCATTGACGCCGGCGACTTCATAGAAGCCAAGGACTGGATGCCCGAGCATTACCGCAAGACGCTGCTGCGCCAGATCAGCCAGCATGCGCATTCGGAAATCGTCGGCATGCTGCCCGAAGGCAACTGGATCACGCGCGCGCCCACGCTCAAGCGCAAAGCCATTTTGCTGGCCAAGGTGCAGGATGAGGGCGGCCATGGCCTCTACCTCTATGCCGCCGCCGAAACCCTGGGCACCAGCCGCGACCAGATGGTGGATGCGCTGCACACCGGCAAGGCCAAGTACAGCTCCATCTTCAACTATCCCACGCTGAGCTGGGCCGATGTGGGCGTGATCGGCTGGTTGGTCGATGGCGCGGCCATCATGAACCAGGTGCCCATCTGCCGCTGCTCCTATGCGCCTTATGCACGCGCCATGGTGCGCATCTGCCGCGAGGAAAGTTTTCACCAGCGCCAGGGCTTTGACAGCCTGCTGACCATGATGAAGCAGGGCACGCAGGCACAGCGCGACATGGTGCAGGACGCGGTCAACCGCTGGTGGTGGCCCACGCTGATGATGTTCGGCCCGCCCGATGACCAGTCGCCCAATTCGGCTCAGTCCATGCGCTGGGGCATCAAGCGCATCAGCAATGACGACTTGCGCCAGAAGTTTGTCGATGCCTCGCAAGAGCAGGCCGCCGTGCTGGGCGTGAGCTTTCCCGACCCCGAGCTGCGCTGGAACGCAGAGCGCCAGCACTACGACTTTGGCGCGATTGACTGGAGCGAGTTCTGGCGTGTGGTGGGAGGCGACGGCCCCTGCAACCGCGAGCGCCTGACCGCCCGCGTCAAGGCCTGGGACGACGGTGCCTGGGTGCGCGAAGCGGCCCTGGCCCATGCCGAAAAGCAGGCGCAGATGCCGCGCAAACACGCTATTTGAAGCCAGAGAATCGAGGTCCGTGATGAACATCGCTCAAGACAAAAAGGAATGGCCGCTGTGGGAGGTATTTATCCGCAGCAAGGCCGGGCTGGATCACAAGCACTGCGGCAGCCTGCACGCCTGCGATGCCGCCATGGCCATACAGATGGCGCGCGATGTCTACACCCGTCGCCAGGAAGGCACCAGCATCTGGGTGGTGAAGTCCGAACAGATCGTGGCCAGCGATCCCGGCGACAAGGATATGTATTTCGATCCCGCGCAGGACAAGGTGTACCGCCACCCCTCGTTTTACCAGCTGCCCCAGGCGGTCAACCACATGTAGGAGGGCGCAGCCATGCAACACAGCATCGCATTGCCGGATGATCTGGCGCAGCAATACCTGCTGCGCCTGGGCGATACCTGCCTCATCCTGGCGCAGCGCCTGGCCGAGTGGTGCGGTCACGCGCCGGTTCTGGAGGAGGACATCGCGCTGTCGAATATGGCGCTGGATCTGGTGGGCCAGGCCCGCGCCGTGCTGACGCTGGCGGGCAAGGCTTCGGGTCACGACGAAGACCAGCTGGCTTTTTTGCGAGAGGAGCGCCACTACTACAACCCCACGCTGGTGGAGCTGCCGCGCGGCGACTTTGCCCATACCGTGGTGCGCAACACCATGGCCGCCACCTGGCTGTTGCTGCTGTGGAGCGAGCTGCAGCAGTCCGACGATGGCGAGCTGGCCGCCATTGCAGGCCAGGCCGTCAAAGAGGCACGCTATCACCAGGAGCATGCGGCCGACTGGCTGGTGCGCCTGGGCGACGGCACCGAGGAATCGCATCGCCGCGCCCAGAATGCCGTGGATGCGCTATGGCTTTACACGCCCGAGCTGTTCAGCGCCGATGCCGTGGATCTACATGCCGAAAAAACCGGTCTGGGCCCCCGCTGGAGCGCTTTGCAAAAACCGTGGCTGGCGCAGATGCAGGCGGTGCTGGATGCGGCAACACTGGTAGCGCCCAAGGACAGCGCCTTCGTCAGCAGCGGCAAGCATGGCATTCACAGCGAGCACATGGGCTTCATGCTGGCGCAGATGCAGCATCTGCAGCGTGCCTACCCGGGCGGGGTGTGGTGATGAACGCGGCTCTTGCGCATCCCGCAGACCTGACGCGCGTGGCCCAGGCCTGGGCCGTGCTGGCGCAGATTCCCGATCCGGAAGTGCCGGCTGTCACGCTTTGCGACCTGGGCATGGTGCGCTCGGTAGAGGAGGTGGGTGAGGTGCTGGAAGTGGCGTTGACGCCCACTTATTCAGGGTGTCCAGCTACGGAAATGATAGAACAGAGCGTGATCGACGGCCTGCGCTGTGCCGGTCTGGGTCCGGTGCAGACAAGGCTGCAGCGCGCACCGGCCTGGACTACGGACTGGATCACGCCCGAGGGCCGCGCCAAGCTGCGCGCCTATGGCATTGCGCCGCCTGGCCAGGTGCAGCCCCATGAATCCATCACCTTGCGCTTTGTGCCGTGTGCGCAATACCAGCAGCAGCGTGGCCAGACTCAAGCCGGTGTGGCCTGCCCGCGCTGCGGCAGTGCGCAGACCGAGCGGCTTTCCGCCTATGGCTCCACGGCCTGCAAGGCGCTGTACCGCTGCCTGAGTTGCAGCGAGCCTTTCGAATATTTCAAACCGATCTGAGTCCGCCATGAGCACCTTGTTCTACCCGCTGACCGTGCGCTCCGTGCAGGCCGATACGGCCGAAGCCGCCATCGTTTGCTTCGAGGTGCCGGATGCCTTGCGCACGCAGTTTGTCTTCACGCAAGGGCAGTACCTCACGCTGCGAACCGAAATCGAGGGGCAGGATCTGCGCCGCTCGTATTCGATCTGCGCCGGCGTGGACGACAAGGAGCTGCGCGTGGGCGTGCGGCGCGTGGGCGGCGGCGTGTTCTCCAACTGGGTCAATGAACACCTCAAGGCCGGCGACCAGATTCAGGTTATGCCGCCGCAAGGCCGGTTTTTTGTGCCTATCGATGCGGCTGCGCAGCGCCACTATCTGGGCATTGCCGGCGGCAGCGGCATCACGCCGATTCTGTCCATCATGAAGACGGTGTTGGCGCGCGAGCCCGGCAGCCGCTTCACGCTGATCTACGGCAATCGCAGCGTGCAGTCCACCATGTTCAAGGAGGAGCTGGAAGACCTCAAGAACCGCTATCTGACGCGGCTGGTGCTGCACCATGTGTTTTCGGCCGAGGACACCGATGCGCCTTTGAACATGGGGCTGATGAACCGCGACAAGATTGCGCAGTTTCTGGCCACGGTAGTGCCGGCGCAGCAAGTCAGCGAAGCCTTTGTCTGCGGCCCTTATCAAATGAATGACGAAGCCGAATCCGCCTTGTTGGCGGCCGGCGTGGAGCAGGCGCATATCCATATCGAACGCTTTGGCGTGCTGCCGGCTGCGGGCTCTGCTGCCGCGCAACAGGCCGGCCGCAGCCAGGATGCGCACAGCGCGCAGATCACCTTGATTCGCGATGGTTTGACGCGCAATTTCCCCTTCAAGGAGCAGCATGCCAGTCTGCTGCAGGCGGCCGAAGCGGCGGGTCTGGAAGTGCCTTTTTCCTGCACCTCGGGCGTGTGCGGCACCTGCCGCGCCAAGTGCACGCAAGGCGAGGTACGCATGGAGCGCAATTTCGCCCTCAACGCAGCCGAGGTGGCTGAGGGCTTTGTGCTGACCTGCCAGTGCCGCCCTCTCAGTGCTTCGGTTACGCTATCGTTTGATGAGCGGTAGGCGCTTTTCAACCAAGCAGTACAGCGCAAAATCGATGAAAAATAGCAAACACCGGGCAGTCCATGGCTAGAGGTCGCGCCCCCGGATATGACGATCAGCGCACCATGATTTTGCAGCGCGCAGCCGAGCTGTTTGCCCAGCGCGGCTACCCGGCCACCAGCATGAATGAGGTGGCCCAGGCCTGTGGCTTGTCCAAGCCCAGCATCTACCACTACTTCCAGGACAAATATGCGCTGCTGCTGCAGATCTGCGACGGCCATGTCTCGCGTCTGCATGCCCTGGTGCAGGAGGTGCAGCAGCAGGATTTTCCCGCCGAGCTGCGCTTGCGCACGCTGATCGAGCGCTTTGTGCAGGAGTACGCCCATGCCAAGGAGGCGCACCGGGTGCTGACCGAGGATGTGCGGTTTCTTGAAAGCGAAGATCAGCAGCGGGTGCTGGACAAGGAGCGTGCCGTGGTGGCGGGCTTTAGCGAGACCGTGGCCCAGATACGACCCGATGCCGACCAGGCCGGGATTTCCAAGGCCTTGACCATGCTGCTGTTTGGCATGATGAACTGGATGTTCACCTGGCTCAAACCCGGTGGAGCGCTGGACCATACCGGTATTGCCCCCGTCGTTGCGGACTTGTTCATGGGGGGAATCCATGCCGTACAAACCCCAGCCACGGAGGTCGAAAAAAAGCTGGTGCAAAAGTAGTTGTCAAGGTAAATTTCATCGCCTTGAGTGCGCCAGATACAAACACTTTAAAAGCGGGAACGGCCAGTTGATAGGACGCGGTCTGATTCCCGATGGAGTGGCAAGAGTGATTTTTGTGTGAACAACTAATCGAGGAGACAGACATGAAGAGCTTTACCAAACTGGGCCTGTTGGCGGCGGCATTGGCAACTGCATGGGGTACGGCTCAGGCCGATATCACCGTGGGGGTGGTGGTTTCGGCGACCGGTCCTGCGGCATCGCTGGGCATTCCAGAGAAAAACAGCGTGGCTCTCATGCCCCAGACCATGGGCGGACAAAAGGTCAACTACATCATTCTGGATGACGCCTCGGACACCACGGCTGCCGTGGCCAATACGCGCAAGCTGATCAGCGAAAGCAAGGCCGACATCATCATCGGCTCCAGCACCACGCCCAATTCCCTGGCCATGATCGACGTGGTGGCCGAAGGCAAGACGCCTATGGTGACGCTGGGCGCTTCGGCCCGAATTATCTCGCCCATGGACGACAAGAAGAAGTGGGTCTTCAAGACACCGCAGAACGACAGCATGATGGCCGGCGCCATTGCCGATCACATGGGCAAAAGCGGCATCAAGACGGTTGGTTTCATCGGCTTCAACGACGCCTATGGCGAAGGCTGGTTGCAGGAATTCAAGAAAGCTGCCGAAGCCAAGGGCATGAAGCTGGTGGCCACCGAAGCGTTTTCGCGCAGCGACACCTCGGTCACCGGCCAGGCCTTGAAGATCATGGCCGCCAAGCCCGATGCGGTGCTGGTTGCGGGTTCGGGCACACCTGCGGCCTTGCCCGAGAAAACGCTCAAGGAGCGTGGCTACAAAGGCAAGTACTACCAGACCCATGGCGTGGCGAATGCCGACTTTCTGCGCGTAGGCGGCAAGGATGTGGAGAACACGCTGCTGCCCGCCGGTCCGGTGCTGGTAGCCCATCAGCTGCCCGATGCCCATCCGGTGAAGAAGTCTGCCGTGGCCTATGTGGATGCTTACGAGGCCAAGTACGGCAAGGGCTCGGCTGCCACCTTTGGCGCCCATGCCTGGGATGCAGGCAAGGTGCTGGAAGCTGCCGTCCCTGCCGCGCTGAAGAAGGCGCAGCCGGGAACTGTGGAGTTCCGTACCGCTTTGCGTGATGCGCTGGAGAGCACCAAGGATGTGGCCGGCGCCCATGGCGTTTTCAGCATGTCACCTACCGATCACCTGGGCATACAGCATGGCGTGGTCATGGTGAAGATCGAAAACGGCAGCTGGAAATACCAGCCCTGAGCTTGATTCCGCCTGAAACACCGGCACTGTCCTGAAGTCGCTGGCACATGGCCGGCGCTTCGGGGCAGGGCCGGCTGCAGGCTGCTTTCGCGAAAGTGTCGAATATGGATTTGCAGATTGCCTTGCTGCTCGGGCAGGACGGCATAGTCAACGGCGCCATCTATGGGCTGCTGGCTGTGGCTCTGGTGCTTGTTTTCTCCGTAACCCGCGTCATCTTCATTCCCCAGGGCGAGTTCGTGTCATTTGGCGCGCTGACCCTGGCCATGATGCAGACCGGGCGTTTGCCGACCACCTTGTGGCTGCTGGTGGCGCTGGCTGCCATGGTGCTGGTGCTGGATATCCTGCGGGCCCGTGCAGGTCGCGAAGTGAGCTGGTCGGCCTCGATTTTCTGGACGGTGATTGCGCCCTGCATTGCCTTTGCCCTGGCCTGGGGTCTGCGCCCTTCGTCGCTGATTTTGCAAGCCATTACGACGCTGGCCATCATCACGCCCATGGGACCGCTGATGTACCGCCTGGTCTATCGCCCTCTGGCCAATGCAACGGTGTTGAGCCTGCTCATTGTTTCCGTAGCAATGCACGGCGTTCTGGTGGGCCTGGGCCTGGTTTTCTTTGGTGCTGAAGGTTCGCGCACTCCGGCGTTCTCCGAGGCCCAGTTTCAGCTGGGCGATATAGGTATCTCCGGCCAGTCGCTGGTGGTGGTCGGCACGGCCATCTGCCTGGTGCTGGCGCTGTTTGTGTTCTTCGGCCGTTCCATGGTGGGCAAGGCCTTGCGCGCCACGGCCATCAATCGCGTGGGAGCGCGTCTGATGGGCATTCCCGCCGGTCTGGCGGGTGATGTCAGCTTTGCACTGGCCGCCTTGATCGGTGCGGTCTCCGGTCTGCTGATCGCCCCCATCACCACCGTGTATTACGACACCGGATTTTTGATGGGCCTCAAAGGCTTTGTGGCCGCCATTGTGGCGGGCCTGGCCAGCTACCCGCTGGCCCTGGCCGGGGCCTTGCTGGTGGGGCTGTTGGAAGCTTTCTCTTCATTCTGGGCCAGCGCATACAAGGAAGTTCTGGTGTTCACTCTGATCATTCCCGTGCTGTGGTGGCGTTCACGCAGCAGTCACCATGTGGAGGAAGAAGAATGAGCGCGCCTCTCACTTCTCAAACAGCGCAGGCCAAGCCAGCCGAGCCTGCGGCTACGCCCGCGCGCCGTGGCTTCGTCAGCACCCGTGCGCTGACGCTGATGGCCGTCGCTCTGCTGGCCGTGTCCTGGGGCTTTCTGCCGGATTTCACGGTGGTGATACTGAGCTATATCGGCCTGTATTCCATCGTTGCAGCTGGTCTGGTCATGCTCACCGGCGTGGGCGGCATGACCTCGTTTGGTCAGGCCGCTTTTGTGGGCATAGGCGCTTATGCCACGGCCTGGGTGGGCACTTCGCCCGTGGCCACCCAGGCGCTGGGTGCTCTTGTCGGAACCAACGGCCTGCCCTGGGTGGGCTTGCTGCTGGGTTTGCTCATCACGTTTGTGGTGGCCTGGTTTCTGGGTGCGGTCACGGTCAAGCTGCAAGGGCATTACCTGCCGCTGTGCACGATTGCCTGGGGCCTGAGCCTGTACTACCTGTTCGGCAATATGGAATTTCTGGGCGGCCAGACGGGCATCACCAGCGTTCCGGCCATCAAGTTCGGCAGCCTGTCGCTGGAGTCGCCACGCGCCATGGGCGTGGTGATCTGGATCGTGCTGCTGGTGGCCTTGTGGCTGCTGCACAACCTGCTCGATTCGCGTGAGGGCCGCGCTATCCGCTCGCTCAAGGGCGGGCAGATCATGGCGGAATCCATGGGCATCCACACCGCGCGCCACCGGGTCAAACTGTTTGTGCTGGCGGCTTTGCTGGCCACGCTGTCGGGCTGGCTTTATGCGCACATGCAGCGCTTTGTGAGTCCCGCGCCCTTCAACCTCAATATCGGCATTGAATACCTGTTCATGGCGGTGGTCGGTGGTGCCGGCCATCTCTGGGGCGCAGTGCTGGGTGCGACGGTCATCACCTTGCTCAAGGAAAAGCTGCAGGACATACTGCCCGCGCTGCTGGGCACCAACGGCAACTTTGAAGTCATTGTTTTTGGCTTGTTGATGGTGCTGGTGCTGCAGCGCTTTGCCGAAGGGCTGTGGCCTACGCTGCAGCGCATGGCTTCGCGCTGGGTCTACCAGCCGCAAGCGGCGCTGCCCGCTGCCGTCAAACCACTGGATCAGCATGCGCTGCCGCCTGCCGGTACGGTGCTGCTGGCCGCAGAGCATGTGACCAAGCGCTTTGGCGGTCTGGTGGCGAACAACGACGTGTCCATGACGCTCAAGGCCGGTGAAGTCCATGCCTTGATCGGCCCTAACGGTGCGGGCAAGAGCACCTTCTTCAACATGATCTCGGGCGTGGATTCGGCCACCGAAGGGCAGGTGCAGCTCATGGGCAAGACCATGGGCCATGCGCCATCGCGTGCTTTTGCGGCGCTGGGCCTGGGACGCACCTTCCAGCATGTGCGCCTGCTGGGACAGCGTAGCGTGCTGGAGAACGTGGCACTGGGCGCGCATCAGCGCGCACACAAAGGCTGGCTGGCCTCTATGCTGCGCATGGACAGGGCCGAAGAAGCCGCTCTGCTGGACGAAGCCCGCCAGCAGATAGAGCGCTGCGGCCTGGCGGCTTTTGCCCATGTGCCGGCGGCGTCTCTGGCGCTGGGTCAGCAGCGGATTGTGGAGATTGCCCGTGCCCTGGCCGGCCAGCCGGCCGCGCTGCTGCTCGATGAGCCGGCCGCCGGCTTGCGCCACCTGGAAAAGCAGGCGCTGGCCGATTTGCTGCGCCAGCTGCGGGCCCAGGGGCTGGGCATTCTGGTGGTGGAGCACGATATGGAGTTTGTGATGAATCTGGCCGACCGCATCACCGTGTTGGAGTTCGGTACCGTGATTGCGGCCGGATCGCCTGCCGAGATTCAGTCCAATCAGCGGGTGCTCGATGCCTATCTGGGTGGCGGCGATGACAATGAGGAGAGTGCAGCATGAGTGAAAAGAATCTGTTGCAGCTGCGCGGCTTCAGCGTCTCCTATGGCCCGGTGGAGGCGATCCATCAGGTGGATCTGGATGTGCGCGCCGGGGAAATCGTCACCGTCATCGGCCCCAATGGGGCTGGCAAGACCACGCTGCTGTCTGCGGCCATGGGCTTGCTGCCCTCCAAGGGGGAAGTCCGCTTTGACGAGGCGCGCATTGCACGCCCATCGGTGGAAGCCATGGTGGCGCGCGGTGTCAGCCTGGTGCCGGAAAAGCGCGAGCTGTTTGGCGAAATGTCGGTGGAAGACAATCTGCTGCTGGGCGGCTTTTCGCTGTGGCGCAAAGGCCAGCGCGATCAGAGCCAGCGCATGGAGGAGGTGTTTTCCATCTTCCCGCGCCTCAAGGAAAGGCGGGCTCAAATGGCTTCCACGCTCTCGGGCGGCGAGCGGCAGATGCTGGCCATAGGCCGGGCGCTGATGGCCAAACCGCGTTTGCTCATGCTCGATGAGCCTTCTCTGGGTCTGGCGCCCTTGATCGTGCGAGAGGTGTTGCAAGTGGTGGCCAGCCTGCGCAACCATGGTGTCTCGGTGCTGCTGGTGGAGCAGAACGCCCGCGCGGCACTCAAGGTGGCCGATCGCGCCTATGTGCTGGAGATGGGCGCGGTGGCGCTCACGGGTGCTGCACGAGACTTGCTCAACGATAGACGCATCATCGATACCTATCTGGGCATGGGCAACAAGGCGCAGGCCGTGGCCTGAGTCCGGGCTTGCAGGCCGCCTCGAAAGCAGCTGTTCGCAGCTGCTTTTTTCATGTCTGTCATGCAACCGTCATGCAACTGTCGCAAGCGCTTCATCTGTGTTTTCCACAATAGCGACACGCAGGCATACCGTGTGGCACAGGCAGGCCGCCAACTGCGTCCAACACAGAGAGGAAAGCAGATATGAGGCATCCTGACGTATTTGAAGCGCTGAACCCTCAGGTCATCAGAGCGCCCCGGTCGCCAATTGCTCCGCTTTCCTCTCAAACCGCGCCGCCAGCAGCGCCCTTGCGACTGAATGTGCGCTGGGCCAGACACCAGGATGAAGTGCGTCAGGTCCAGCGTCTGCGCTACCAGGTGTTTGCCGAAGAAATGGGCGCGCTGCTGCAGACGCCGCTGGCCGGTCACGACATCGATGTCTTTGATGATTTCTGCGAACACCTGATGGTCTGTGACGAAGTGCAGGGCAAGGTGATAGGCACTTATCGTTTACTCACTCCCACCCAGGCGATTCGAGCCGGCGGCCTGTACAGTGATCAGGAGTTTGAGCTCGCAGCCATCGATGCCCTGCGCCCGAATATGGTGGAGCTGGGACGTAGCTGTGTCCATGCCGAGCATCGCCAGGGCGGCGTCATTCTGGCCCTGTGGGGTGCTCTGGCCGAATTCATGCAGGGCAATCAGCTGGAAACCATGGTGGGCTGCGCCAGCATTCCCATGCAGTACCCGGGTCTGGCCCACGGCGAAGGGCCGGCACGCATCTGGCAGCAGCTGCGCCAGACGCATCTGGCCGAAGCGCAGTTTCAGGTGCAGCCGCGCGTGGCTTTGCCCGAGCAGCTGGCCCATGCCAGCGATGTGTCTGCCAGCGATCTCAAGGTAGAACCTCCGGCGCTGATTCAGGGCTATTTGCGCACGGGCGCCAAGGTGCTGGGTGCTCCGGCCTGGGATAGCGACTTCAACACTGCCGATCTGCCCATCATGATGCGTATGCAGGATCTGCCATCGCGCTACCGACGCCTGTTTGGCCGACGCAGCTAAGGCGCATTTCTTGCGGCTTTCCCGCTGCATGCCGGTGGTGCTTGCATTTTGATTTATGCAAAAAATGCTGTTAATGCCTTTGATTTAAAAGGTTTGTAGCTATTTATTTTGATGAGACTTGAGCGCTGCTCTCCTACTCGACCAAGTTGCAGCTGATGACCGGCCTGGGCCTTGGACTCCGACGAGATGCTGGCCCAAAGCAGGGCAAAGTGAGGTGACTGGCCGGCTCAGATGCAGATCTGACGGCTTGTTTATCGAAGCAAAGGAGTGGCTTATGAAGAAGGAACAGATCACCGGTCGTGTGGATCAGGCCAAGGGAGCGATCAAGGAGGCTGCAGGCAAACTGACCGGCAACACCAAGCTGGAAGTGGAAGGCAAGCTGGAAAAAGCCACGGGCAAGGCCGAAGCCAAGGTGGCCGATCTGGCTAACGCTGCGGAAAAATCGTTCAAGAAATAAGCGCTCGCCCAGCCATGGGCGAATGTCGCCAGTGAACGAAAAAGAGCGGGTGCAAAACACCCGCTCTTTGCATTGAGCGCTTAGAACGTGTTTACGACCTCTACGCAGCCGCGTTGAGGCGCAATCGGGATGAGCTCGAAGCGATGTGGAGCAGCTTGCACCGGGGTGCAAGCAAACCGCAGCGCGAAGAGATCGCCCGATTTCGCCTCAACCCTTCGGGCCAGTGCCTTTGCGGTATCGCGCCTAGCATCCCATCCCGCAAAGATACTAGCGCGGCGCCGAGGAGATCGTAAACACGTTCTTAACCAGTCCTTGCGCATGCGCGCAGGATAGGCTTGTTGTGTCAGGCGTGGGCCTTGGGCTCTTCCAGGTTTTCGGCCAGCAGACCCAGGGCCGAGAAGCCCATGGCCAGCATGGTGAACACATAGGCGGCTGTGGCCAGGCCCAGGCTCAGGCTGTAGCCCCAGCGCAGCAGCGTGCAGGCCCATTCGGCTTTGCTGTACATGGCCATGCATTGGCTGGATGCCGGCATGTGCACATACCAGGTGACGGCCATCAGCATCAGTGCGGCAATGGTCAGCGCGCAGCTCAGTCCGAAGGCCGGTGCCTTGTGCATGCCCAGCAGGAGCACGGCCGGAACGGCTGCTCCCCAGACAAACATCATCAGCCAGCTGGCAATGGGCACTTGAGCCAGCGCGTGTTGCAGCCAAAGCATTTTGGGCAGCTCGTTGATGGCCGCCAGCGCATCCCAGACAAAGGGCAGAACCAGACCGGCCACCGCCAGACTGGCCAGAACCAGTGCCATCAGCAGACTGCGGTTGCGTGGCGAGGGATGTAGATGAAGCGCATGCATGATTCACCTCCTGGCTGGGATGGAGATGTACAGCTGCGCTCTTTGCACAGGACACGGCAGCTGCACAACTCTGCTCCGTGGAAAGGTCCGCAGAGCGATTTCAGTCTAGGACTTTTGCCGTGGCTGCGCCATAGGGTAGGGCACGGTCCGCATGAAAAAGGGAGCGACGAATCGCTCCCTTGGGCCGGGCTGTAGTGGCAGCCTACAGGCTTTTCAGCGCATCCAGCACTTCGCTCTTGCTCAGCAGCTCGGTCATCACCAGGGGGGATTTCCCCGGGGCGTACAGCGCATAGACCGGCACGCCGCTGCGGCCCAGAGCTTGCAAGGCCTGGGTGATGGCCGGGTCCTGCCGCGTCCAGTCGGCGCGCAGCAATTGCACCTTGCGGGCATCGAAAGCGGCCAGCACTTCGGCATTGTTCAGCGTGGTGCGCTTGTTGACCTGGCAAGTCACGCACCATGCGGCGGTGAAATCCACAAACACTGGCTGGCCGGCGGCCTGCAAGGCTTGCAGCTTGTCGGCAGACCAGGGCTGCCAGCGCTCGCCCGCCTGAGCCTGCACGCTGGCTGCTTGCGTGGTGATCAGCGGCACGGCCTGGTAGGCAATGACCGCGCTCAGCAGCAGGGCGGCGATGCCGAGTGCGACGCGGCTTTTGCCGCTGAGGTTGAGCGCCCAGATCAGCGCGGCCAGCGCCAGTAGCAGGGCCAGCAAGGCTGCGGCAGCATCCATGCCGCTTTGGTGGCCCAGCACCCAGACCAGCCAGATCACCGTGGCAAACATGGGGAAGGCCATGGCCCGGCGGAAGGTCTCCATCCACGGGCCGGGGCGGGGCAACCAGCCCAAGACGGCGGGCACAAAGCTGGCCAGCACATAGGGCAGGGCCATGCCCACACCGAGGGCGGCAAACACCATCAAGGCCTGGGCAGGCGGCATATCAATCGCAAAGCCAAGGGAGGCACCCATGAAGGGGGCGGTGCAGGGCGATGCAATGGCCACGGCCAGCACGCCGGACAAGAATGAATCGAGCACCGGATTGCGCGCCTGGGCGCTGGCCCAGCTGCTGGGCAGCATGCGACCAAACTCAAACAGGCCGGCCAGATTCAGGCCCAGCAGGGTAAACAGGCCTGCCAGCAGCGCCACGACCACCGGCGACTGCAGCTGAAAGCCCCAGCCCAGTTGCTGGCCGGCAGCGCGCAGGCCCAGCAGCAGGGCGCCCAGCACCATAAAGGACAGAACTACGCCCAGGGCATAGGTCATGCCACCCAGGCGCTGTGCGCGGCGATTTTGGCCGTGGCCTGCAAAGCCCAGCACCTTGATGGCCAGCACCGGGAAAACGCAGGGCATGAGGTTGAGGATCAGCCCGCCAATCAGACCGCCGAGCAGGGCGGCCCACAGGCTGGCCGAATTGCCGGCCGAGCTGCCGGCTGTGGTGGCCGGCTGGGCCGCGCTCTTGTTGGCTTCCAGAGCGGCTGCCAGCGCCGGAGAGACGGTTGCCAGCGTGGCTGGTGTCCATTGGCCTGCAACGGCCAGCTCGCTGCGCCAGGCCACGGGCTGGCCTTGATCTTGAGCGGCGGCGCGCTTTTCAGGCGACAAGGCCAGTACAACTGCCAGCTGCTGGGGCGTGTCGCCACGCATATCGGACAGGGGTAGGTTCTCGGCCACCCAGACCGCGCCATCCCAGCGCTGTGTCCAGTCCTTGCCGGCTTCGGCCGCATGCTTGAAGGTGTCGCCGTTTTCGGGGTAGAACTCCAGTGTCTGGCCTTGGAGGCTGGCAGGCAGGCCGGGCACGCGCAGGCTGATGCGGTCATCACGCAGCACATTGCCGGTGCCTGGGCTTTGTGCCTCGGGCTGGACCTGGGCCTGGCCGGCTTGTTTCAGCAACCGGGGCTGCGCCAGCTGGGCTTTGACAAACGCATCGCCATGGCTGGCGGTACTGCCTTGCACGGCAATGGGCAGCTGAAAGCTGCCGCTCTCCGGAATGCACTCCACGCGGCACACCAGCCAGCTGGCATTGAGTTGCACCTCCACCATGCCCGAGGCCGGGGCCTTGAAATCATCGGCCACCGTGACCGGAACGGGCAGCAGCACCATGCCTTCATAGCCGTAGTTGACCAGAGGACCTACGCGCAGAGCATGGGGTGTGGGCCAGTCGATGGCACCGGCCGTAAGGCCTGCGGGCAGCTGCCACTGCAGCTCCGTGGGCAGGCCGGAATCGCCAGCGTTCTTCCAGTAGGTGTGCCAGTCGGGCTGGTGCTCTATCTTCAGACCCAGCCAGAAGGTCTGGCCGGCGGTAATTCCATCCGGCACCTGGGCCACCAGCTCGGCGCGCACGCGCGGCGTCTGCACCACGGGCGATGCGGCGCCGGCGACAGCGGCGGAGAGATGGCTGTTTTTAAGAGTAATTTCGGCTCTGGCGCTTGTGGATAAAGCGCTGGCAGCTATCAAAAAAAAGACTGACAGCCACAGGAGCAGCGCAGAGTCCGCTAGGCGGCGATGGGGGAAGAGGGAGTGCATGGCGTTATATAGGAGCGCAGGCCTGCATTTTGGTTCCATCGCCGGCCTGCCGTGCACCGAGGTGATTAGGGCTAGCCTGGCCGGGCCGACCGGCTATCTGCTCTTGTCGCTTGCTGCCGTCTCCACAGCCTCTATGGCTTCAGCCTGGGTGGCCACGGGGCAGGGCGGCAGGCCGGCCACTTCGGCGGGCATGGCAATGCGCTCGCAAGGCCCCGATTGCGCCAGCAAGGCATTGCTGTCCACCGGGGCAGCGGCTTCCGCATCTTCCTGCTCCGGCGTTTGTTCCTCGGCTTTGGCTGCAGCGGCCGGCAGCATGCGTGCCTTGCGCCAGTTGCCCCAGCGGTAATAGGCCAGGATCATCAGCACCGAAGCCAGCGAGCTGATGGGAAAGCTCCACCAGATGGCATCCGCGCCCAGTGCACCTTGCAGGCCCTTGGCCACGGGCACGCGTATGCCCCACATGGCGATAGCCAGAATGATCAGTGGCGGCATGACCGCCCCTGTGGAACGCACCACGCCCGAGAGCACAAAGGTGACGCCAAAGAACAGGAACGAGCCTATGGCGATATGGTTGAGATGGCGGGCCACCTCCAGCGAAGGGCTGCCCAGGGGCAGAAACCAGCCCAGCACAAAGCGGTCCAGCAGCACGATGAGGGCGATCAGGCCGCCGGTCAGCAGCACATTGACCAGCATGCCGGCGCGGGCCGTGGCGTCCACCCGCTTCCACAGGCCAGCGCCCACGTTCTGGGCGGCCATGGTGGAGCAGGCTGCGCCAATCGCCATGGCCGGCATTTGCACATAGGTCCACAGCTGCAGGGCGGCGCTATAGGCCGAGGCGGTGGTGACGCCATAGGCATTGACCATGGAAATCATTGCGATCATGGCCATGGAAATCATCACCAGCTGCACACCCATGGGCAGGCCCTTGGTGATGAGGGTGCGGATGATGGCCAGATCCGGCTTGAACAGGCCTAGCTGACGCCGCCCAATCCACAGCGGGTGGCGGCGGGTACGCAGCCAGATCAGCAGAGCCGCAAAACTCAGGCCGTTGGCAATCAGCGTGGCCACGGCCGAGCCCTTGATGCCCAGGGCCGGCACCGGCCCCCAGCCGAAGATGAACAGCGGGTTGAGTGCCATGTCCAGCGCCACCACGATCAGCAAAAACCAGAACGGTGTTTTGGTGTCCCCCGCGCCGCGCAGCACGGCAGTGACGAAGGTGAACATGAACAGCAGGGGAATGGCCAGAAAAATGATTTGCAGATAGGCCTCGGCCAGATGCAGGGCCTCCTCGGGCGTGCCCATCCACTGCATGAGCTTGCGCGACAGCGGCACGCCCAGCAGGGCGATCAGCAGCGAGACAAAGCCGAAAAACGTGGCACTGCTGCCCAGCACGCGCTTGGCCTGGCCGAGCTTCTTGGCCCCCATGGCCTGGGCCACCAGAATATTGCTGGCCATGCTGATGCCGAATACCGCGCCAATCAGCGCAAACATCACATTGTTGGCATTGGCCGTTGCGGTCAGCGCGGCTTCTCCCAGATGGCCGCCCACCCAGACGGCATTGACCGAGCCATTGAGCGACTGCAGCACATTGCCCGCCAGAATCGGCAGGGAGAACACCATCAGCGTGCTGGCGATGGGGCCCTGGGTCAGGTCTCGGGTGGGTGATTTGGTCGAGGGTTTGGCGGAGGGTTTGGTGG
>NZ_CBCSIW010000007.1:0-40835 GCF_965139575.1 Comamonas aquatilis
ATAATCAACTGAGATCTTCGGGATATTTATCAATACATCTCCAGCTTCAGACAGGTATTGATATTTTTAAGTAATTAAATATTTAGCACCCCTGAATTAAGAGGTTTCTGCTTGATTGCGCAAATGCGTGATGTATGCATGAACGTCTTCCAGGACCCAGCCCTTCGCCTTCATGCCAAGGGGTATCGACTTGGGGAACATCGGGTCGTAGTACTTGGACTGCGGGTTGATACGCAGGTACACCGTTGAGCGAGACAGGCCCAGTATTTCCAGCAAGGTCTTTAAACGAATTACGCACTTGGGATCGCAAAGTGCACGCTCCAGCGCTGTCTTGGGCTGCGAGGTCTGCTCCTGGGCCTGCTTGGGCAGAATTTGCTTGATCTCCGTATCCACCGGAACGCTGGTGGATGTCACATTCTTCGACTCACGAACATCGCTCTCGATGGAGCGATCAGGGATGGCAAAGGACTGATACATGGCGGCTTCGTGCCTGTGTTGAAAACAAGCCCATTGGACCGAAGGCACGCCAGAACATCTACGCAGCTGCTTGCCGCAGCGTCTCACGTCAAGCAGCTACGTTGACTAGAGGCATGCTTTTTGATAGCACCTTGAAGCTGGGTTTTGACATGCACAAAGGTTTGTTCTGCAATCCATGCGAACGTGCTAAAAGTCCGAACATTTAGTTCCACGCCCGAGTAAAAACAACACTCAGCAACGTCATGCGAAACGGAAGCTTTTAGCCTGCTCGATCATGCAAACGCGTGGCTCGATGACCAGGTACCTGAGGTGCTCTCAAGCGTCCGATTGAGACGCTGACAGCTGCATTCGCAAGAAAACCACAAGGCAAGGCAGCACTTCGAACTGCAATCCACTTTTTTTCAACCACATATCACCCGCCTGAGCAGACATGGGTCTGCCCCCAGGCCATGGTGATTCGCCCTCCTCAGCGAAGGCTGTCCAGCGCCTGGCTTCTTGTCTTTTCACCAAGGAGCTTTGATGCCTCTTTCTTCACCCACTCTTTGTCCTGTGTGCCTTAGTCCCCGGATCACCTCACGGAACTGGGCACGTAAAACAGCAGGAGCCATAGGCTGCGCTGCTGGCGCCACTGGCGGCTTTGTCGGAGCCCTGCGTGGCGCACAGATAGGAATTGCTTCGGGGCTGATCACCGGCCCTGTCGGCTCATCCGTCGGCGGTATTGCGGGGGCCGTTCTGGGTGGCCTCGCAGGCACTGCCATTGGCTGCGAAGTCGGTACATCCGTAGGCCGAACGATTGACTCCCTGATGCTGGACAACCTCAAGTGCCTGGAATGCGGGCACTCGTTCGCCCAATCGACACCTCAGTCCAGCTTTGGCAGCTCGGACGATTAAGGGCTTCAGCTGGTGCTTTCCAAAGCATTGTCCTGATCGTTTCCCCACTATTCCCTGTTCAACCTTTTAGTTTTCGTATCTCTTAACGAAGGAGTTTTCTTATGGCACATCTCGTAGAAGCCATGGCCTATGCCGGCCAAACCCCTTGGCATGAACTGGGCCATGCCCTGCCCGCCAAACAAGGCATTGATGTCTGGGCCCAGGCCGCCGGCATGGATTGGCGCATTCAAGAAACACCTGTGCGGTATCTCGCTTCTGATGGTGGGTCTGGACTTTCCAGCTTGTATGCTGAACCCAAAGAGTTTCCCGAACAGAAGGTGCTGTACCGCAGTGACACGCAAGCGCCTTTGTCGGTGGTGGGGAGTCGTTACCAGGTGGTGCAGCCTCGTGAGGTGCTGGAGTTCTACCGGGACCTGACGGAAGTGGCAGGCTATGAATTGGAAACGGCTGGCGTGCTCAAGGCCGGTCGCAAGTTCTGGGCTTTGGCTCGTACGGGCAAGTCAGCAGCGCTCAAGGGCAAAGATGTGGTCAATGGCTATTTGCTGTTGGCTACGTCCTGTGACGGAACGCTTGCTACGGTGGCCATGCCGACGACGGTGCGGGTGGTGTGCAACAACACGCTGACGATTGCACTGCGTGACGGTGTCGGCGCCGTCAAGGTGCCACACAGCACGACCTTTGATGCCCAGGCGGTCAAGCGCCAATTGGGCGTGGCCGTGGGTCAATGGGACAGCTTTATGTATCGCATGAAGACCTTGGCCGAGCGCAAGATCAAGACTCACGAGGCGATGAACTATTTCCTCAAGGTGATCTGCAATACAGACTCCCATTCGGATTTATCAGTGGGGCTAACTAATGAACGGGCGCTCAAGAAGGTGCAGATGCTCTATGAGGGCCATGGCCGTGGGGCCGAGATGCATGCGGCCAAGGACACGGCTTGGGGACTGCTGTGCTCCGTGACGGAGTTTGTCGATCATGAAAAGCAGGCTCGCAGCCAGGACAACCGCCTGGACAGTGCCTGGTTTGGTCAAGGTGCGGTCATCAAGCAGCGGGCTCTGGATCATGCGCTGCAACTGGTGGCCTGATCGTGACTAGCCGTTGGCTTTGTTGGCCGTCTTTGGACGTCTTACTTCTCTTCTTCCCTCACATCTTTCCTCCAACCCAAGCCACCTTTTGAGGTGGCTTTTTTATGCCCGCAATTGGCGGGTCAGGAGCTTTCTATGTCTGTGCATGTTCTCAAGAATGGCAATCTGGACGGTGCATCCTCACCCTCTTCTTCACTCCCTTCTTCACGCCCGCTGCGCAAGGGCGCAGCCTTGCGCCTGGTGTCCACCAAGGATATGGAGCGTGATGACTGGCTGGAGATTCGCCGTACCGGTATTGGTAGCTCGGATGCAGCAGCCGCCATTGGCCTCAATCCTTATCAATCCCAGTTGGAGCTGTGGATGCAAAAGGCGGGCAAGGGCAATCTCTTGCCGGCCGTCGATCCGCAGGACGACACCAGTCCCATGTTCTGGGGCACTTTGCTGGAGCCCATTGTGGCGGCCCACTACACCAAGCGCACAGGCAACAAGGTGCGCCGGGTAAATGCGGTGTTGCAGCATCCTGAGCATCCCTGGATGCTGGCCAATGTGGACCGCGAGGTCGTGGGCGCTGCGGATGTGCAGATTCTGGAATGCAAGACGGCAGGTATCCATGGAGCCCGCCTGTGGCGTGATGGGGTTCCAGAGTATGTGCAATTGCAAGTCATGCACCAGTTGGCCGTAACCGGCAAGCAGGCCGCTGATGTGGTGGTGCTGGTCGGTGGGCAGGAGCTGCGCATTTTTCGGATCGAGCGGGATGAGGCTTTGATAGCCCGCCTGATCACGCTGGAAAAGCGATTCTGGGACATGGTCCAGCAAGGTGTAGCACCCGCAGGCGACGGCTCAGACAGTGCAGAGAAGGCTTTGCGCTGCCTGTTTCCATCCGGCGCTGGTGATCAGGTAGATCTGAGCGACGACGAAGAGCTCAACCTCACGTTCGATGAACTGCTTCAGGTCCGTAGCGATCTGGATGCGGTGCAAAAGCGTGAGGCCCGTTTGCGCCAGCGCATTCAGATGCAGATGGGCGAAGCCAGCAAGGCCTTGTTCGCTTCGGGTGGCTCCGTGACCTGGAAACGCAGCAAGGATGGTCAGGCCTTCAATACCAGCCAGTTTGTGCAGGAGAACCCCACCCTAGCTCAGCGCTATCTGAGCGTACGCGCGGGTTCCCGCCGGTTTTGTGTCAACGAGCCTGAGCAGTGAAACGGCTTGGGACGAAACACAATTTCTACATCCACACCCCTGCCCTCCTTGGCTTTGCCCTGGAGGGCTTTGTTTTTTGGAGCACCTCATGATCAAAGGTTTGATGATCACGCCCCCTGTAATTGGCCGGATTGCCATCGGTAAGGTGGTGGAGCGCAATGGCAAGCGTCTACCGGAGAAAGATGACGAATTCACCATCACCACGCAGGTGCAGTCTCGTGGACAATGGATCTTGCATCCGCTTGATGAAGCCCTGCGCTTAGCAGCAGCCCAATCACACGGCGGCATAAAGGAAGGCTCATCGCCTTCCGTGCCTGATGGTGTTTTGGACGATGCCCAGGGCATAAGTGGGCATGCAAGTGCCAGTTCAAGTGCAGATACTGGCCCTGGCAGTCCCGGTGAAGCAATTCGATCCTCCAATACGGTCCAAACGGCTGCGCGTGTAGGTCGTCGATCTCTCAAGGAGAAGATGGGCATTGCCAACGCTGGCGATGCTGCTGGTGAAACAGTGGCTTCCACAGTGCCTTCGCCTGCGGCCACGCAAGCACGGCGCAAGCTGCGCAACATTCCGGTTCGGGTACTGTTCAATGATCCCGATCTGAACCTGCGAGCCCATTACACCTTGTTTGATCGCACGACGGCGAGACCGGTGTGCGTGGGCGATGGCGAGAGCTGCAAGCGGGTGACGAGCAAGGGATTGGAGTCCATGCCTTGCCCTGGGCCTGATGCGTGCGCATTTGGCAAGGATGGCTGCAAGCCCTACGGGCGTTTGAATCTGGCCATCGGCGACAGCGATGAGCTGGGCAGCTTTGTGTTTCGCACAACGGGGTTCAACAGCATCCGAACCTTGACCGCCAGGCTGCAGTACTTTGCTGCGGTCTCGGGTGGCTATCTGGCCTGCATGCCGCTGGAGCTCAAGCTGCGGGGCAAGTCGACTACACAGTCGCATCGCTCTGCCATTTATTACGCCGATCTGGTGGTGCGCACGGGCTTGTCTCTCAACGAGGCCATTGTTCAGGCCAAAGAGCTTGCCGGTCAACGACTGGTCGCGGGGGTTGATCAAACGGCTTTGGATGCTGCTGCACGCCTGGGCTATGCCAATGGCAGTTTTGAAGACTCGCCCGATGAAGCGGCCGAGATTGTGGAGGAGTTCTATCCCGAAGAGAGCCAAGCCTCCACAGTTCCTGCGACTGCGAAAGCAAGCGGCCCTTGGGCCACTGGCTCTCAAGCCAAGTCGCGAAATGGTACGCATAGTCCGTATCCGTAAAGACAGTGGATTCGTAGACCGTCGCACTGAAAGCCGTGCTTCTTAACACCGTGATCGATATCGCCGTGTGCATTTGCACTGTGGCCAAGCATGCTACGAATCGTAACCATTGCGCTCTATGGCAAGCAAACCAATGACCGATGCAGACCGCTCTCCCGTGCTCAAGGCATTCGGGCAGGCCGTGCGTGAGTGTCGAAAAGCGCGCGGTTTTTCTCAGGAAGGTTTTGCACATTACTGCGGCTTGGATCGCAGCTATATGGGCGGCGTTGAGCGTGGCGAGCGCAATGTGACGCTGGCCAATATGGAACGCATCATCGCCGCCCTGCATATGAAGCCTTCCGATTTCTTCTTGGCTCTAGATACGCATTTCAGGGACATCAATACGCAGCTGAAAACTGTGCACCTACAAGGCTTTGCACCGCACTATCTGCAAGGCATCCACCGGCAATCACGCTAAAGCACACATCTGCATCCAGCCTCTGCCGTTGAGGTGCGGGCAGATGTAGGTTTCTCATTTAAGACAAATGCCCAAGAGAGGGATATATGAAAAAGTTACTACTTCTTTGCTCAGCTTTGGCCTTAGCGGGCTGCAACTCTTCACCTAGCACTGGGGACGTGGAAAAGTTCCTGAAACCCAAGTTCGCATCTTGCGAAAACATCAAGGTCGTGGATATCAAAAAGACCAACGGCTACGAGGAGGATGGCTACTACCGAGTGGAATACACCTACGGCATTACGCTCAAGGATGAAGGCCAGCTCAAGGAAATGAAGACGATTTGGCAGCAAGAGCAGGAGCGCTCTTCTCAGGCCAAAGTCGCCTATGCCGAGCGAGACAAGAAGGTCGCTGCACTGCGCAAACAAATTGAAGCTCTGGAAGATGAATCCGCTCCACGCTACGAGCAGTTTGACGATGGGCAGCTACATCATTCTCAGGGTATATCCGCCACTCGGGTACTGACACCCCAAGAGCAGCACTCGGCCGCCCTCAATGCTTGGCGCCTCAATCCACCTGAACCCTTGCGGCAAAAACAAGAAGAGCTCAAGGCCTATGAACAGGCCTTTCGAGATCAGTGGGGGAACTACAGTCCCCAGTTCCTGGGCCAAGTCGGTGCTGCAGTTTCCAAGTTCTATCGTCAAGGCTGCCCTGGTACTTCGTACAAATTCACCGAAGGCATGTTGCAAGGCCAAGCGCAAGCAGCCAACCAAACTGACGACCTCAGTCACTGGTTTGAACAACGCGAGATCCAGATGAAGGGCTCTATGACCATGCGCAAGACCGAGAACGGATGGCGAGCACTTAGCGCAAGTTAAACGCAGCTACCCGTAACAGACAAGCCAGCGCCCTATGCGCTGGCTTGTGTCACATGACTTTGTTTTTTTGTGGAAACTCGATCACGGAAGCACCCTCGCGTAAGCGATCCAAGTAATCCGCCCATTGTTGAACCTGGTCGAAGCGCTTTGCCAAGTACTTCGTCCGGTTATAGCTGCGTCCATTCGCATCCTTGACGGCATGCGCCAAATTCGCCTCAATCGCCAGCGGATCGAGGTCAAGCTGATCGACCAACATGGTTCTTGCACTCGCCCGAAAACCATGCCAGCTTTGCTCTTTGCCAAACCCCAGGCTATACAAAGCTGTACGCACCGAATTATCTGACATGGGCCGGTCATGATCTCGCTGACCAGGAAAAACATAACGGCCGCGTCCACTGAGGGGCTGCAGATCACAAAGCATCGCCACCGCTTGTTTGGGCAAAGGCACAACATGCGGCTCACCGTTTTCTTTTTCCTGAACGGTACGCTTCATCTTAGCGCTGGGAATAGTCCAAAGCGCAGCTTCCAAATCCAGATCCCCCCATTCCATCGTCCGAAGGTTGATCGGGCGCTGGTAAAGCAGTGGAGCGAGCAAAAGCGCGGTACGCACAAAAGGGCCGCCTTTATAGGCGTACATCGCACGCATGAGCTCACCAAAACGCAGGGGCTCCACAATGGCAGGAAAGTTCTTGCCTCGATATGGAGTCAAACGTGCTTTCAAACCCTCGGTGATATCACGCTGTGTATTGCTAGCTGTAGGCAACCAGTAACACCAGACCTGCCGCGCCAGCATTAGTGCACGGTCAGCGGTCTCCATAGCCCCACGCGCTTCCACTTTCTGTAGCACCGACAACAATTCCATGGGCTGAATCTGCGTCATTTCCCGCTCACCGATATACGGAAACAAATCACGCTCTAGTTGACGATGCATCCGTTCTGCATGACCAGGGCTCCAACGAGGCACCTGCTTGCCATACCACTCCAGCGCTACAGCTTTGAATGTGTCACCCCCTCCAGTTGGGTTGACCAATTTTTCCATCTTACGCGCTTTGGCAGGATCAACACCCTCTGATTTCTGCAGCCGAGCAACGTCTCTAGCTTTCCGGGCAGCAGTCAAACTGACCTTTGGATAACTGCCTAACGCCAGCCGCCCCTCTTTACCGTCTTTTCGATACTTCCAGAACCAACGCCGAGATCCTGCTGGGCTGACCTCAAGATACAGACCACCTGCATCGGAAAAACGCTCTCGCTTGGCGCCGGGGGAACAAATTGCGTTTCGGCACTGTGCATCGGTCAACATAGGGGAACAAATCCTCTTTAAAAAGGCCTTCCACAGAGGGGAAAGGGGGAACAATAGGGGGTAAATTTACCATTACCCCCGCATGTTCCCCCACCTGTTCCCCATGTATGCATTGGCAGTAGCGAAATCACTTAAGACACAAAAAGACGATAAGTCATTGATCTACAAAAAGAAAAAGGGGTTCAATGAACTTCATTGAACCCCTTTGTACGGGTGGATGGTGGAGCTGGCGGGAATTGAACCCGCGTCCGTAAGCCTTCGTCGAGCAGATCTACATGTTTAGCGTTCTGATTTAGATCTCGCCATCCAAATCGCGCAGACGCACGCTACTTGAATAGCCAGCTTCCTTAAATCTCGCCAAGTACCAAGAAGCCCGATACCCAGCCAGCTAATGAAAATTCCCTTGCAGCCTGGAGGTATTGCTACCCCCTTGCCCAGCCCATCAGCGTGCTGTTGCAAGGCTCACCGGATTAAGCGGCGAGTGCGAAACGTTCGTCGTTTGCAGTTAGTTTTTTGAATGGAGATTTACGAGCGTCACTCAAGCTCGACATGCACCACACCGATCCCGAACCCACGTCGAAACCAGGACAGCCCCATAAACGCTATTTTACCCTCTTCCCAGCAATTTCAAGAGTTCCAGGGGTGAATTGATTTGCGCATCGGCTCCCCATTGGGATATTTCGGCGGCAGAACCCAGGTATCCATAGCAGGCAGCCACGGTTTTCATGCCTGCAGCCTTGCCAGCCTGGATGTCACGCTCATCATCGCCGACATAAATACAACACTCCGGAGAAATATTGATGCGCTTTGCTGCTTCAAAAAGAGGGGCAGGATGCGGTTTTGCGTGAGCCGTGGTATCGCCGCTGACCACCGCTCCCGCCTTGTTGAACAAGGGCATCTGCTCGGTCAGCGGGTTGGTGAAGCGCATGGATTTGTTGGTCACCACACCCCAGACCAGCGACTCGGCTTCCAGCGCCGCGATGAGCTCCGGCACGCCGTCAAACGCATAGGTGCGCTCTGTCATACAGCGTTCGTAATTGACGAAGAATTCCTCGCGCATCTCGGCAAAGCCTTGCGAGTCCGGGGTCATGCCAAAAGCGATGCCCAGCATGCCGCGCGCACCGGCACCCGCCATATGGCGATAAGCCTCAAGAGGCAGTGAGGGCATGCCGCGCTTCACACGCATCTGGTCGGCTGCAGCACCCAAGTCCGGCGCGCTGTCTATCAAGGTACCGTCCAGATCAAACAGCACGGCTTTCACATCGCTCCACATCGCATTCACTCCTGAGGACGGCGGGTTGCCAACATGTAATTGACCGAAGTGTCATTGCTCAGCCAGTAGCGACCCGAGACCGGATTGTGCTCCAGCCCCTTGCTGCATTGAACATCGAGATGGGCTTCCCGTGCGAACCGGGCCAGTTCACTGGGGCGAATCAGCTTGGCATACTCATGCGTGCCCTTGGGGATCATCTTGAGCACATATTCTGCCGCCACGATGGCCAGCCCGAATGCCTTGGCATTGCGGTTGATGGTGGAGAAGAACACCCAGCCGCCGGGTTTGACCAAGGTGGCACAGGCACGGACGATGGAGGCCGGATCAGGCACATGCTCGAGCATTTCCATGCAGGTCACCACATCGAAAGACGCCGGTCGCTCCTCGGCCAGTTGCTCCACGCTGACTTCGTGGTACTGAATATTGGGCGTGCCGCTTTCCAACGCATGCAGCTGGGCCACACGCAAAGCCTTGGTCGCCAGGTCAATCCCCATGACCTCAGCACTCTTTCGCGCCATGGAGTCCGCCAAAATACCGCCGCCACAGCCTACGTCCAGCACGCGCTTGCCACTCAATGGGGCCTGGGCATTGATCCAGTCCAACCGCAAGGGGTTGATCTGGTGCAGAGGCTTGAATTCACTCTCGGTGTCCCACCAGCGGTGAGCGAGGCTTGAAAACTTTTCCAGTTCCGCCGGATCGGCATTGATTGTGTTGCTCATGGCGCTCATTGTCGGCTATTTGATCAGGCGTTTCGGCATAAAAAAAGCCCCGTTACCGGGGCTTTCTTGGGTAGCAATCGAAAGATTACTGAGCAGCGCGTGTGCCCACAACTTCGATTTCCACGCGGCGGTTTTGAGCGCGGCCGGCTGCAGTCTTGTTGTCTGCAACAGGTTGCTTCTCGCCCTTGCCTTCGGTGTAAACACGGCTCTTTTCGATGCCCTTGGACACCAGGTAAGCCTTCACAGCTTCAGCACGACGCACGGACAGCTTCTGGTTGTAAGCGTCAGAGCCAACGGAGTCGGTGTGACCCACGGCAATGATGACTTCCAGGTTGATGTCCTTGATCTTGCCGGTCAGGTCATCCAGCTTGGCCTTGCCAGCGGGCTTCAGCACCGACTTGTCGAAGTCGAAGAAAGCGTCAGCAGAGTAAGTGACCTTGGATGCAACTGCGGGAGCAGGAACAACAGCAGGAGGAGGAGCAACAGCAGGAGCAGGAGCCACAGCAGGAGCCTGAACCTTCAGTGCGCCGTCGCAATCAACAGCGGCGGTAGCAGGAGTCCAGTTGGCATCGCGCCAGCACAGTTCGTTCGTGCCGTTCTTCCACACCAGCTCGCTGGTGCCGTTTTGCCAGTTGTCGATAGTCTTGCCACCATCAGCAGCCTTCACTTGTGCGCCGGCGGCCGTCACGAGGGCAGCAGAGGCAAACAACATCGCCACTTTGTTCAGTTTCTTCATGGTTCTCCTCTTGGGGAAAAAGCCGCAGCAGGGCTGCGAATCTGTTGACGTTATCAGTGACCATCACCAAAAACGTTGAAACGATTGTGCCATACGTAACATGCAGACGTGTTGTCAACTAGGCACCAACAAGTAGTACAGCTATGTAATTCCTAAGTTATGTTGCTCTACTGCCACACGCCATTCGACCTAAAATGGTTGTTTTCCTGCCGTCAAAGTATCGCCTGACATGACCCAGTTTGCTAAAGAAACTCTGCCCATCAGCCTAGAAGAGGAGATGCGTCGCAGTTATCTCGATTACGCCATGAGCGTGATCGTGGGCCGGGCGCTTCCGGATGCGCGCGACGGCCTCAAACCCGTGCACCGCCGCGTCCTGTACGCCATGCACGAACTCAATAACGACTGGAACCGTCCTTATAAGAAGTCGGCGCGTATCGTCGGTGACGTGATCGGTAAGTACCACCCTCACGGCGACAGCGCGGTCTACGACACCATCGTTCGCATGGCCCAGGATTTCTCCCTGCGCCACATGCTGGTGGACGGCCAGGGCAACTTCGGCTCGGTGGACGGCGACAGTGCCGCTGCCATGCGTTATACGGAAATCCGCCTGTCCAAGATCGCCCACGAAATGCTCGGCGATATCGACAAGGAAACCGTGGATTTCGGCCCCAACTATGACGGCTCCGAGAGCGAGCCGCTGGTGCTGCCAAGCCGTCTGCCCAATTTGCTGGTCAATGGTTCTTCGGGCATTGCCGTGGGCATGGCCACCAATATTCCGCCGCACAACCTCAATGAGGTGGTGGACGCTTGCCTGCATTTGCTGCAGAACCCCGAAGCCTCCATTGAAGATCTGATGGAAATCGTGCCGGCCCCTGACTTCCCTACCGCCGGCATCATCTACGGCATCAATGGCGTCAAGGAAGGCTATCGCACCGGTCGCGGCCGTGTAGTGATGCGCGCCAAGTGCCACTTCGAAGACATCGACCGCGGCCAGCGCCAGTCCATCATCGTCGACGAGCTGCCCTACCAGGTCAACAAGAAGACGCTGCAAGAGCGCATGGCCGAGCTGGTGCACGAGAAGAAGATCGAAGGCATCAGCCACATCCAGGACGAGTCGGACAAGTCCGGCATGCGTCTGGTGATCGAACTCAAGCGCGGTGAAGTGCCTGAAGTGGTGCTCAACAACCTCTACAAGCTCACCCAGCTGCAAGACACCTTTGGCATGAACATGGTGGCGCTGATCAATGGTCAGCCCAAGCTGTGCAATCTGAAGGACTTGATCGAAGTCTTCCTGCAGCACCGCCGCGAAGTGGTGACACGCCGCACCGTGTTCGAGCTGCGCAAGGCTCGCGATCGCGGCCATGTGCTCGAAGGTCTGGCCGTGGCCCTGGCCAATATCGATGACTTCATCGCCATCATCCGCAACGCGCCCACGCCTCCCGTGGCCAAGGCCGCACTGATGGAAAAGTCCTGGGACAGCAAGCTGGTGCGCGAGATGCTCACCCGCACGCGCACCGATGGCGGCGTGGTCAATGCCGACGACTACCGCCCCGAAGGCCTGGAAGTCGAATACGGCATGCAGCAAAACGGTCTGTACCGTCTGTCCGAGACCCAGGCGCAGGAAATCCTGCAAATGCGTCTGCAGCGCCTGACAGGTCTGGAGCAAGACAAGATCGTGGCCGAGTACAAGGACGTCATGTCGGTCATCGAAGACCTGCTGGATATCCTGTCCAAGCCCGAGCGCGTTTCCACCATCATTGGTGAAGAGCTCAATGCCGTGAAGGCCGAATTCGGCCAGTCCAAGAAGGGCGCACGCCGCTCCACCATCGAGTACAGCGCGCAGGACCTCTCGACCGAAGATCTGATCACCCCCACCGATATGGTGGTGACGCTCTCGCACACCGGCTACATCAAGAGCCAGCCCCTGTCCGAGTACCGCTCGCAAAAGCGCGGCGGGCGCGGCAAGCTGGCTACCGCGACCAAGGAAGACGACTGGATCGATCAGCTCTTCATCGCCAACACGCACGACTACCTGCTGTGCTTCTCCAACCGCGGCCGCATGTACTGGCTCAAGGTCTGGGAAGTGCCCTCGGGCTCGCGTGGTTCGCGCGGCCGCCCCATCGTCAACATGTTCCCGCTGCAAGACGGCGAGAAGATCAACGTGGTCTTGCCGCTGACCGGCGACAACCGCACATTCCCCGAAGATCACTACGTCTTCATGGCCACCCGCATGGGCACCGTCAAGAAGACCGCACTGACCGAGTTCAGCAACCCCCGCAAGGCCGGCATCATTGCCGTGGGCCTGGATGAGGGCGACTTCCTGATCGGTGCGGCACTGACTGATGGCGCGCATGACGTGATGCTGTTCAGCGACGGCGGCAAGGCCGTGCGCTTCGATGAAAACGATGTGCGCCCAATGGGCCGCAATGCACGCGGCGTGCGCGGCATGAACATCGAAGATCACCAAAGCGTGATTGCCATGCTGGTTGCCGAAGCCGACGACGGCACAGGCAATGTGGCCGAAGGCTCGCAAAGCGTGTTGACGGCCACCGAAAATGGCTACGGCAAGCGCACAGCCATCAGCGAATACACACGCCACGGCCGCGGCACCAAGGGCATGATTGCGATCCAGCAATCCGAGCGCAACGGCAAGGTGGTTGCGGCCACCCTGGTCGCGCCCGAAGACGAGATCATGTTGATCACCGATACCGGCGTGCTGGTGCGCACCCGCGTCGCGGAAATCCGCGAACTGGGCCGTGCCACCCAAGGCGTGACGCTGATCAACCTGGACGAAGGTGCCAAGCTGATCGGTCTGCAACGCATTGTGGAAAATGATGCGAACGAGACCGAAGTCGCTGAAGGCGACGAGACAGCTGGCGACAGCGCCGCCCCCGCAGCCGACGCCGGCAGCGAGGATTCCGGCGACCAGGCCTGATCGCCACCACCGAAGCTGATCGCAGCTTCAGCGCCACGGGTTCGCGCTCGTGGCGCAATGATTTTGATAGCTGTCTGCGCTTGATGTTCAAGCACAGACACATGATTTGAGCGTAAATCCGATGAACCGCCCTTACAACTTTTCCGCCGGCCCCGCCGCCATCCCCGAAGAAGTCTTGCAGCAAGCTGCAGCCCAGATGCTGGACTGGAACGGCTCCGGCATGGGCGTGATGGAAATGAGCCATCGCGGCAAGGAGTTCGTCTCGATTTACGAAGCGGCCGAAGCCGATCTGCGCGAGCTGCTGGCCGTTCCCGCCAACTTCAAGATCCTGTTCATGCAAGGCGGCGGCATTGCCGAAAACGCCATCGTGCCCATGAACCTCTCGCGCGCCGGCGTGGTGGATTTTGTGGTCACCGGCAGCTGGAGCCAGAAGTCCGCCAAGGAAGCGACCAAGTACGCCAGCGAAGCCCATATCGCCGCCACCGCCAAGGACAGCGACTACACCACCATCCCCGCCGCGAGCGGCTGGCAGTTGAGCCGCGGCGCCAGCTATGTGCACATCTGCAGCAATGAAACCATTCATGGCGTGGAGTTTCACGAGCTGCCCGATCTGAAGGCCCTGGGTTCGGACGCCCCGCTGGTCATCGATTTTTCTTCGCATGTGGCTTCGCGCGCCATCGATTGGAGCCGCGTGGGCCTGGCCTTTGGCGGCGCGCAAAAGAACATCGGCCCTGCCGGCCTGACCATCGTCATCGTGCGCGAAGACCTGCTGGGCCACGCTCTGCCGATCTGCCCCAGCGCCTTTGATTACAAGACCGTGGCCGACAACGGCAGCATGTACAACACGCCGCCCACCTGGGGCATTTACGTGGCCGGCCTGACTTTCCAATGGCTCAAGCGCCAGAAAGAAGGCGATCTGACCGGCGTGGCCGCCATGGAAGCGCGCAACATCGCCAAGGCCGATCTGTTCTACAACTACGTGGACCAATCCGCCTTCTACGTGAACAAGATTGCCGAGAACTGCCGCTCGCGCATGAACATCCCCTTCTTCCTGCGTGACGAGTCGCGCAACGATGCCTTCCTGGCCGGCGCCAAGCAAGCCGGTCTGCTGCAGCTCAAGGGCCACAAGTCCGTGGGCGGCATGCGCGCCAGCATCTACAACGCCATGCCCATCGAGGGCGTGCAGGCCTTGATCGCCTATATGCAGGACTTTGAGCAGCGTCAGGCCTGATGCGTCTTCGTTCGCATACGAAGCAATAAAAAGTGAGCAGCTTGCGCAGGTATCGCATGCACATTGCGAAATTTTCATTGGGAAAATCAATGAATGCTTGCGCCAGCCGCTACGAATTTTGAGGATTTCATGAGCACAGAACCCCAAGCCAGCCCCGAGTTGCTGACGCTTCGCACCCAGATCGATTCGCTGGACCGCCAGCTGCTGGAGCTGGTCAACCAGCGTGCCCACGTGGCCGAGCAAGTGGGTGAACTCAAGAAAAAAGAAGGCTCGGCCTTTTTCCGTCCGGACCGCGTGGCCCAGGTGATCGAGAAGATCAAGGCCAACAACCCCGGCCCGCTCAAAAGCGCCCACGTGGCCGCCATCTGGCGCGAAATCATGTCGGCCTGCCTGGCCCTGGAATCGCCCCAGCGCGTGGCCGTGCTCGGCCCGGCCGGCACTTTCTGTGAAGAAGCGGCGATTCAGTACTTTGGCGGCGCCGCCGATCTGATGTACTGCTCCAGCTTCGAGGAAGTCTTTCATGCCACTGCCGCCGGCAGCGCCCAGTACGGCGTGGTCGGCGTGGAAAACTCCAACGAAGGCGTGGTCACGCGCTCGCTGGACATGTTCCTGCACACGCCCTGCCATGTGGTGGGCGAAGTCAGCATGCTGATCCGCCACAACCTGATGCGCACCAGCGCCGATCTGGAAGGCATTGAAGTCGTGGCCGCCCACCCCCAGGCGCTGGCCCAGTGCCAGAGCTGGCTGTCCAAGCATCTGCCCCATGCCGAGCGCCGCCCGGTGGAGAGCAATGCCGAAGGCGCACGCCTGGCCGCTCTGCACCCCAACTGGGCCGGCATTGCCGGCGAGCGCGCGGCCCAGCAGTTTGGTCTGCACATCGTCAGCCACGCGATTCAGGACGACGCCTACAACCGCACGCGTTTTGCCGTCATCTGCCTGCCGCATACGCTGAACACGGCGCCCCCCAGCGGCCATGACTGCACCAGCCTCATCATCTCCGTGCCCAACCACGCCGGTGCCGTGCACGATTTGCTAGTGCCACTGAAAAAGCACGGCGTCTCCATGACGCGCTTCGAATCGCGTCCGGCCCGCACCGGCCAGTGGGAGTACTACTTCTACATCGACATCGAAGGCCACCCCGCCCAGTCCAATGTGGCTGCCGCGCTGCAGGATCTGCAAGGCCTGTGCGCTTTCTACAAAGTGCTGGGCACCTACCCTGTGGCCAAGTGATGCAGGGTTTGAGCATGACGCAGAAAACCGCTGATGCCGAGATGGTCCCGTTTGAACAGCTGGGCCTGATCGGCTGCGGCCTCATGGGCGGCTCGTTTGCCCTGGCCCTGAAAAAAGCCGGCCTGGTCAAGCGCGTGGTGGGTTACAGCAAATCTCCCTCCACCACCGAGCGCGCCCGCCAGATGGGCGTGATCGATGTGGAAGCCCCCTCGGCCCTGCTGGCCGCTGCCGGCGCCGATCTGGTGCTGCTGGCCGTGCCGGTGGCCGCCACCGAAGCCACGCTCAAGTCCATCAAGCACCTGGTCACACCCCAGATGATGATCATGGATGTGGGCTCGACCAAGGTCGATGTGGTGCAGGCCGCACGCTCGGCGCTGCGCGACCAGCTGGGCAGCTTTGTGCCCGCCCACCCCATCACCGGCAAGGAAGTGGCGGGCGTGGAGCACGCCGATGTCAACCTCTACCGGGGCGCCCAAGTCATCTTGACGCCTACCGAGCGTACGCTGACCGCCCACCTGAGCCGCGCCCAGCAGCTCTGGGAGGCCCTGGGCTGCCATGTGCGCGCCATGTCGCCCGAGGCGCATGACGGCACGCTGGCCACCGTCAGCCACCTACCCCATCTGCTGGCGTTTGCCATGATGCAAAGCGTGCTCAACCAGCCGGCTGCCGATGAAATTCTCTCCCTGGCCGGCCCCGGATTCCGAGATTTCACCCGCATTGCGGCCGGCGAGCCCAAGCTGTGGCGCGATGTGCTGCTGGCCAATCGCGAGCAGGTGCTGTCACAGTCACGCAACTTCCGCGCCGCCCTGGACCAACTGGAATCGCTGATCGCCGCCGAAGACGGCCAGGGTCTGCAAGACCGCCTGACGCTGGCCAGCGACGCCCGCGCACACTGGCATCTGGGCAAGCGTTCGGCCAAAATTTAAACCTTTAAAGCCTCAAGCCCAGGCAGAAAAAGCGCAAGCAGCTCCTCAAAAAGGAGCAAGCTGCCCTGGCACCAAACTCCGTTGTGGGATTGCCATGTTCACCACCGAATTCCTAGACCTGCCCCCGCTGGACTCTGCCCAGGGCAGCGTCACCCTGCCCGGCTCCAAAAGCATCTCCAACCGCGTGCTGTTGCTGGCGGCGCTCAGCCACGGCACGACCACCATCCACGATCTGCTGGATTCGGACGACACCCAGGTCATGCTGGCGGCACTGAAGCAGCTGGGCTGCCACATCACGCCTGAAACCGTGCTGCCCGGCCAACCCATAGCCGTCACCGGCATTGGCGGCCAGTTGCCTGCCGATACGGCGGCCACGCTGTTCCTGGGCAATGCTGGCACGGCCATGCGCCCGCTGACGGCGGCTCTGGCCGTGCTGGGCGGCCATTTCGAGATGACCGGCGTGCCCCGCATGTACGAGCGCCCCATAGGTGATCTGGTGGATGCGCTGCGCCAGCTGGGCTGCCGCATTGACTATTTGCGCGATCCAGGCTTTCCGCCGCTGAAGATCGGCCAGCCCGATTTCAGCCGCTGGAGCGATGCGCCGATTCAGGTGCGCGGCGATGTCTCCAGCCAGTTCCTGACCTCGCTGCTGATGGCCTTGCCGCTGCAGGCCACGGACAAGGCCATCACCATCGAGGTGGTGGGCGAACTGATCTCCAAGCCCTATATCCACATCACACTGGAGCTGCTGGCGCGCTTTGGCATTGCCGTGGAAAACGACAGCTGGCAGCGCTTTGTGATTCCTGCCGGCAGCCGCTACCGGTCGCCCGGCGACATCCACGTGGAAGCCGATGCCTCATCTGCTAGCTACTTCATCGCACTTGGCGCCATTGCCACCGGTACGACCGATGATGCGGATGCAGACAACGCGACAGAGCGCAAAAGCATCCGCATTCTGGGTGTGGGCCAGGACTCGATTCAAGGCGATATCCGCTTTATCGAGGCTGCCCGTGCCATGGGCGCCCAGGTGGAAAGCGGTCCCAACTGGCTGGAGGTTTCGCGCGGCAACTGGCCGCTCAAGGCCATCGACCTCGACTGCAACCACATCCCCGATGCGGCCATGACGCTGGGCGTGATGGCCTTGTACGCCGACGGCACGACCAGCCTACGCAATATCGCCAGCTGGCGCGTCAAGGAAACCGATCGCATCGCCGCCATGGCCATAGAGCTGCGCAAGCTGGGCGCCACGGTGGAAGAAGGCGCGGACTACATCCGCATCACGCCTCCCGCCAAGGCATCCGACTGGCGCGCTGCCAGCATCCATACCTATGACGACCACCGCGTTGCCATGTGCTTCTCGCTGGCAGCTTTCAACCCGGCCAAGCTGCCGGTGCGCATTCAAGACCCCAAATGCGTGGGCAAGACCTTCCCCGATTACTTCGAGGCCTTGTTCTCCGTCTGCCAGACCGAGACTCAGCACATCCCGGTGATCTGCATCGACGGCCCCACTGCCTCGGGCAAGGGTACGATTGCCGCCGAAGTGGCCAAGGCCCTGGGCTATCAGCTGCTCGATTCCGGCGCTCTGTACCGCATCACCGGCCTGGCCGCCTCGCGCGCCGGCCTGGCGCTGGATGACTCCAACGAAGAGACCATTGCCGAAATGGCCTTGGACCTGCCGGTGCGCTTTGACGCACAGCAGCGCGTATGGCTGGGCGAGGAAGACATCAGCGCCGCAATTCGCAGCGAAGAAGCCGGCATGAACGCCTCCCGCGTCTCGGCCCTGCCGGCCGTGCGCACGGCCCTGGTCGATCTGCAACTGTCCTTTCAGACCCTGCCCGGCCTAGTGGCCGACGGCCGCGACATGGGCACGGTCATCTTTCCCCATGCACCGCTGAAGGTCTATTTATGGGCTTCCGCCCAGTGTCGCGCCGAGCGCCGCCATAAACAATTGATTTCCAAAGGAATTTCAGCTAATATAGCTACCCTTTTGGCAGACCTTGAAGCACGCGATGCCCGCGATATGAATCGCGCCACTGCGCCTCTCAAACCTGCCGAGGATTCTCTGCAACTCGATAGCTCCGAGATGACCATTGAAGATGTGGTTGCCCAGGTGCTCTCGTGGTGGCAGGAACGCCAGCCGTTTGGCCGCGCTTGATTTATCAGGCCCAGTCCCGCATCTGGTTCACTGGCCCTCGGTGTCGCAGCGCGCTTTCAGCGGCATGACACAGAGGTTTTTCACCTTTTAACCCCGTGGGTGTATCCCACAACCCTCCGCAGACAACCTTAAAAACGCTCGGCAATAGTGCTGACGGAAACCTGTTTGCGGTCAAGGAAATACATGTCTGAATCTTTTGCCGCCCTTTTTGAAGAGTCGTTGACACGCACCGAAATGCGTCCTGGTGAAGTTATCACCGCTGAAGTCGTGCGCGTTGAGCACAACTTCGTGGTGGTGAACGCCGGTCTGAAGTCCGAAGCCTACGTGCCTTTGGAAGAGTTCAAGAACGACCAGGGCGAACTCGAAGTCCAAGTGGGTGACTTCGTTTCCGTGGCCATCGGCTCCATCGAAAACGGCTACGGCGACACCATCCTGTCGCGCGACACCGCCAAGCGTCTGGCTTCCTGGCTGTCGCTGGAAAAGGCTCTGGAGTCTGGCGAATTCGTGACCGGCACCACTTCCGGCAAGGTCAAGGGCGGCCTGACCGTTCTGGTCAACGGCATCCGCGCATTCCTGCCCGGTTCGCTGATCGATACACGTCCGATCAAGGATCTGACGCCGTACGAAAACAAGACCATGGAATTCAAGGTCATCAAGCTGGATCGCAAGCGCAACAACGTGGTGCTGTCGCGCCGCGCTGTGGTGGAAGCATCCATGGGCGAAGAACGCGCCAAGCTGATGGAAACCCTGAAGGAAGGCGCTATCGTCAATGGCGTGGTCAAGAACATCACCGAATACGGTGCGTTCGTTGATCTGGGCGGCATCGACGGTCTGCTGCACATCACCGACATGGCATGGCGTCGCGTGCGTCACCCATCCGAAGTGGTGACAGCTGGCCAAGAAATCATGGCCAAGATCCTGAAGTTCGACACCGAAAAGAACCGCGTGTCCCTGGGCCTGAAGCAAATGGGCGACGATCCTTGGATGGGCGTTTCGCGCCGTTATCCTTCGGCTACCCGTCTGTTCGGCAAGGTCACGAACATCGCCGACTACGGCGCATTTGTGGAACTGGAACCCGGCATCGAAGGCCTGGTGCACGTTTCCGAAATGGACTGGACCAACAAGAACATCGCTCCCACCAAGCTCGTGTCGCTGGGTGACGAAGTCGAAGTCATGGTTCTGGAAATCGACGAAGACAAGCGCCGCATCTCCCTGGGCATGAAGCAATGCAAGGCTAACCCCTGGCAAGAATTCGCTCAGAACACCAAGCGCGGCGACCGCGTGAAGGGCCCCATCAAGTCCATCACCGACTTCGGCGTGTTCGTGGGTCTGGCTGCCGGTATCGACGGCCTGGTGCACCTGTCTGACCTGTCTTGGAACGAAACCGGCGAAGCCGCCGTGCGTAACTACAAGAAGGGCCAAGAAGTCGAAGCCATCGTGTTGGCCGTGGACGTTGAGCGCGAGCGCATCTCCCTGGGCATCAAGCAGCTGGACAGCGATCCCTTCACCACGTTCACTACCGTGAACGACAAGGGCCAGATCGTGACCGGCAAGGTCAAGACCGTGGATGCCAAGGGCGCTGAAATCGACCTGGGCGAAGACATCATCGGCTACCTGCGCGCTTCGGAAATCTCCATCGACCGCGTGGAAGATGCTCGCTCCGTGCTGAAGGAAGGCGACGAAGTGACCGCTGTGGTGGTGAACGTGGATCGCAAGACCCGCAACATCCAGCTGTCCATCAAGCAAAAGGATCACGCTGAACAGCAGACAGCCATGGCTTCTCTGTCGGCTCAATCCTCCAAGGAAAACGCCGGCACGACCAGCCTGGGCGCACTGCTGCGCGCCAAGCTGGACAACTCCGACAAGTAATCCACGTCAGCCGGTCGGCAAGCTCGCTTGCTGACCGCGCCATGCGTCGAAGACAACGGGCGCCTTGTGCGCCCGTTGTTGTTTTCTCTTTTTAATCCCATCGTCCGATGACCCGATCTGATCTCGTCGAAGAACTTGCCGCCCGTTTCGGCCAACTCAACCAACGCGATGCCGAGCAGGCCGTCAAGACCATTCTGGATGCCGTGAGTGACGCCCTGGTGCGCGGTCACCGCATTGAAATTCGTGGCTTTGGCAGTTTTGCCATCAACCACCGCCCTCCCCGCATCGGTCGCAACCCGCGCAGCGGCGAGTCCGTGCAGGTGCCCTCCAAGCGTGTACCCCACTTCAAGCCAGGCAAGGCCTTGCGCGAAGCCGTGGATCTCAAGCCCGAGGCGCTGACGCAAGACAGTGGCCCGACTACCGCCCAGGCCTGAGGCCCCGGCACACAGCCGCAAAAAGCATGAGACTTACTGAACGGCACTGCGGCTGGCCTCCTCTAAAATCTACCCATCACTCCAAAGCTAAAAGGGTATAAGGGGAAGCATGAAATACCTTCTGTGGCTGCTCAAGGCAGCCATTTTTTTCACGCTGTTCGCGTTTGCGCTCAATAATCAGCAAGATGCCACGGTGCATTTCTTCTTTGGCACAAGCTGGACGGCGCCGCTGGTGCTCGTGGTCCTGGCCGCCTTTGCCATGGGCCTGATTGTGGGCGTGCTGGGCATGGTGCCCCGCTGGTGGAAGCACCGCGCCGCTGCCCGTGACGCACAGGCCGCAGCCCAGACGCCCATCACAGCCCCCCAACCCGGTGACACCGCGCCTGCAGCGCCTGCCAGCAGCCCCGCGGCCACCACTCCCGTAATCGTGCCGAGCGACGTGCATGGAATTTAATCTGACTTGGATCTTGCTGGGCTTTCCCGTGGCTTTTGTGCTGGGCTGGCTGGCCTCCCGCTGGGATTTGCGCCAGGTGCGTGCCGATAACCGGCAAGCCCCCAAAGCCTATTTCAAAGGCCTGAACTTTCTGCTTAACGAGCAGCAGGACAAGGCCATTGACGCTTTTATCGAGGCCGTGCAGAACGACCCCGACACTTCGGAGCTGCACTTTGCCCTTGGCAATTTGTTTCGCCGCCGCGGCGAGTACAACCGTGCCGTTCGCGTGCACGAGCACCTGCTCAGCCGGGCCGATCTCTCGCGCAGCGACCGCGACCGCGCCCAGCACGCCATTGCCCAGGATTTTCTGAAAGCCGGCCTGCTCGATCGCGCAGAAGACGCTTTGCATCGCCTGGAAGGCACGGCCTATGAGGCCGAAGCCCGTCTGGCCTTGCTGGCCATTTACGAGCGCTCCCGCGACTGGAGCCAGGCCGCCAGCATTGCCCGCAAGATGCAGGCCGCCAACCAGGGCGACTTCAGCGCCCGCCTGGCCCACTATCTTTGCGAAGACGCGAATGCACAAGTGGCCCGCGGCCAGCTGGACCCGGCCTTGCAGCAATTGCAGCAAGCGGTGCAGACAGCCCCCCAGGCACCGCGCCCGCGCCTGGAAATGGCCCAGCTGCAGCACCGCCAAGGCCAGTCGGCTGCCGCCTTGAAGACGCTGCAGGAACTGGCAGCGCAAAGCCCGGCCGCGCTGCCGCTGGCCGCCAGTTTGCTGGTGGAAGTGGCCGATGCCACGGGCGAAATCACCGCCGTGCAAGCCCTGCTGACCAAGCACTATGCTCAGACCCCTTCGCTGGATCTGCTGCAAGCGCAGGTGACGCTGGACAAGAAGTCCGGCAACCCTGACGCCCCGGGCCGCGCACGCCTGGTCAAACATCTGGAGCTTGAAAAATCTCTGGTGGCTGCAGCCCAATGGCTGGAAGGCGAAACATTGACCGAGGAGCAATACCACGGCGCGGTGCAAAAAGCGCTGGATCATGCGGCCAAGCCGCTGACCCGCTACCGCTGCGCCGCCTGCGGCTTTGAGGCGCGCACCCACTTCTGGCACTGCCCCGGCTGCCAGAGCTGGGACAGCTATCCGGCCCGCAGAGTGGAAGAGCTGTAAAACTAAAAAGAGCGCCCCTGGCGCTCTTTTTTCATGGAAAGACTGGATTCAAACCTTGACGGCAGCCTAAGCTGAAGTCTTGCTCAAGCCCGTCAAAGCTAGTGCTGTTTCCACTCCCCTACAGGCATGTCTTCGCGCCCTATCAGCCAGGGCAGCCTGGATGACAGGCCAACCATGGCTCCCACCGCCCAGAACAGAGCCGCCACTCCGACCACCGTCCCTACCGAGCCAAACAGCACCGGCATGATCACGCTAGAGCCGTTGATCGCCATCATGCGCAAGCCCAGAGCCTCGCCATGGCGCTCCGGCGGGGTGATCTGGTGAATCATACTCATCACCATGGGCTGAACCGAGCCCAGCACCACGCCCAGCAACACCGAGCACAAGCCCATGGCCCAGGCACCCTGCATCAGCGGATAAAGCATGAACAGCACGCAAGACGACAGCATGGCGCCCAACACCACCACCCACTCACTCAAATGCCGGCTCAGCACCGGTATCAGCAAACGGATCAGTGCGGCTGCAATCGCAAAAGCGCCCAAGATGGTGCCGATCACCGATGCAGACAGCCCCCGTTCATGCCCCAGGATGGGCACCA
Organism: Comamonas aquatilis; assembly: GCF_965139575.1. NCBI lineage: Bacteria > Pseudomonadati > Pseudomonadota > Betaproteobacteria > Burkholderiales > Comamonadaceae > Comamonas > Comamonas aquatilis. The sequence continues at coordinate 23,236 of NZ_CBCSIW010000007.1, forward strand.
CGAAAGTGTGTACGTCCCAGCACGAGGACAGCGCCCAGTTCAGCAGCAGCAAGCGCCTGAAACCCTGGTTTTGCAGCAAATCCCAGGCCGTGGCCTTGGGCCCGCCAGCAGCCACCTCGACCGGCGGCAACTCCTTGACGGTGCGCGCCCAGAACCAGGCCGCCAGGGGCAGCAAGGCCAGCAACGTGAAGGCGGCCCTGAAGCCGGTCAGGCTGGCCTCCTGCCCGCCCGCATAGTCAATCAGCAAGCCGGCGACAAACGGGCCTATGAAATTGGAGATGGCCGGACCTATGGCCAGCCAGCTGAAGACCTTGCGCAGCTCCTGCTTGTCATGGGCAGAACGGCCCACATGCCGCTGCAAGGCAATCAGCGCCGCACCGGATGCACCTCCGGTCAGCAAGGCACCCAGACACAGCACGGGAAAGATGGGAAACGCCGCCGCCAGCCCGGCGCCCAGTGCCGCAGCACAGACACTCAGCAGCAGCGGTTTTTTCAAGCCATGCCGGTCCGCATAGCGCCCCGCAGGCAGGGAGAGAAACACCTGGGTCAGCGCAAACAGCGCCAGCAGCATGCCCACGGCTGCCGCGCTATAGCCCTCATTGAGCGCCAGCAAAGGGGTGGCCATGCGCATGCCCGTCATACAGGCATGAATGCAGATTTGCGCCAGGATCAGCCTCAGCAAGGCCGCGTTCATTCCTCGTCCTCCGCAACATCCGCCTTGGCTGCGGGAAACAGGGGCAAGCCGCCTGCCTCGGGAGCCGGCAGCTCCTGCACCTCGCGCAAATGCTTTTGAATGGCGCGGGTGCGCACACCGACCTGATCAAACTTGCGTGCCGCTGCATCAATGGATTTGCGGGCCGCCTCCACCACCTCGCCAAACTTGCCAAACTCGGTCTTGACCTGACCGAGCACGCCCCAGACTTCGGAGGAGCGCTTTTCGATCGCCAACGTCTTGAAGCCCATTTGCAAGCTGCTGAGCATGGCCGCCAGATTGGCCGGGCCGGTGACCACGGTGCGGTGCTGGTTCTGCAAAGCCTCTACCAGACCCGGGCGGCGCAATACTTCGGCAAACAGGCCCTCGGTGGGCAGATACATCACGGCAAAATCCGTGGTGTGCGGCGGCGCCAGGTACTTGGCCGCAATTTTCTTGGCCTCTGCACGAATCGAGGTTTCAAACGCATTGCCGGCCGCCACCAGGGCTACGCGGTCCGCGCTGTCCTGTGCATCCTGCAGGCGCTGATAATGCTCCACCGGATACTTGGCATCGATAGGCAGCCACACGGGTTGCTCGTCACCACGACCCGGCAGACGGATGGCAAATTCCACCAGTTCGTCGCTGCCCGGAACGGTTTTCACATTGCGGGCGTACTGCTCGGGCGTGAGCACGTTGTCTATGATGCTGCCCAGCTGCAGCTCGCCCCAGGTGCCGCGCGACTTCACATTGGTCATCACCCGCTTCAAATCGCCTACGCTGCCGGCCAGCGTCTGCATCTCACCCAGGCCTTTGTGCACCTGCTCCAGCCGGTCGCTGACCAGCTTGAAAGACTCGCCCAGGCGCAACTCCAGCGTGGCATGCAGTTTTTCATCCACCGTGCGCCGCATTTCTTCGAGCTTGGCGGCGTTATCGCTCTGGATGGTGGCCAGCCGCTCATTGAGCGTGCCGCGCAGCTGCTCGGCCGTGGTCTGCTGGCCCTGGGCCAAGCCGCCCAGCTGCTGGGTGACAGCATCCTGCAGCACCGTGAATTGGTGGCGCAGTTGCTCGCCGTTGGCGGTGAGCTGGTCCTTGAGCGTGGCCCCCATCTGCGTGCTGATATGGGTAAGCTGCTGCAGGATATCGCCCTTGAGTGAATCGAGCGTGCCGCGCGTGGTTTGTGCCAGCGCCTCAAAACGCTGCTGAATATGCGCTGACTGCTCGCTGCTGCTATGCGCCAGGGCGGTGCGCGCCTGCTGGCTGTCCGAGCCCAGACGTGCAGCCAGCTGTGTCACCTCATCCCTGAAGGCGGCCAGGGCCGCGCCCTGTTCCCGGCGACCGGCCTGGGCATCTTGCTGGGCCTGAGCCAGATGGGTTTGCAAATGGCTGCTGACGCGGTCCAGCGCCCCGTCGCTTTTGGCCACCGCCATCTGCGTGCTCTGGCTGCTGCGCTCCAGCTGCTGCAGGCGCAAATCCAGTGCCTGCAGACCTTGCAGCATCTGGGCCTGCAAACGCAGAGCGTCCGGGCCTTCCTGGGCCGCACGTCTGAGCGCCAACAACCACCAAAGTAAAACCAGCTGCAAACCAAGGCCTGCAGCCACGAGCGCCCCTAACCACCACAAGTTCACCGTGTCCAACCGATTCTTTCATTGACTGCAAGCCCGCTTGCAGCACTACCATTTCAATAGCTATCAGTGCTTACGAATAAAGCACCAGAGCATGATTCGCCTTATAAAAAGCGTCTTGTGCGACTCTTTTGCTTCCGGCGGCGTCGAGCAGCGTTCGCAGCGCGAAGCCTCGTCAATGAAATCTATCAGATCGTGGCGCAACCCAAGCGAGCGCGTCCAGCCCTCTGCAACAATTAGATAGGGCTGGACGCGTCAGATGGAAGCTGAAGGCTCAGCCCGGGTTGAAATCGGGTCCGAAACCGGCTGAAATCGGGCGGGATGCCCGGCAGGCCAAGCGTTCGCGCTCAGGAATTCGGGCCAACTTGCTGGGCAATGGCCATGGCAAATTTGCCGCCGCCCACCGACCAGTCGGAGTAGTCGTTTTCATGCGTGAAGATGAACACATCGTTCGGTGCCACGCCCGCCTCTTTTTCCAGATTGGTGGCGATATTGGCGTACAGCGCGCGCTTCATGGCATCGCTGCGACCGCGGCGCATGGTGATTTCCACCACCACCACACGCTCGGAGCGGGTGTAGCCGTTGAAGGTGCGGCTGAAGAAGAACTGCTGCTCATCGTAGTCGTTGACCATGTTGAACAGCTCGTCGGCAGGCATGCCGATGGCATCGATCAGCGCCTGGTGAATACCGTTGACGATGGCGTGGCGCTTGGCGGCGGGAGTGTCTTTGTGGACGCTGGTACGAATAAAAGGCATGTGGTGCTCGAGATAGGTGAATAAAGCTCGGCAATTATCAAAGCCAAGCAGCCGTTCCAGCCCTGGGCAGACCCCAAAACCGGCCTGAAAAACTGATGTGACAAGGGCCGGGCTAATCGGCACGACAGGCTTTCAGCCCGTGGATTTCAAAGCCCGCCGCCCAGGCCGGCCCCATGATTTCAAGCCGCGCGCGGCAGCGGCTGGTTCACCGGCGTCAGCACGGCACGCCCTTCAAAAAATGCGAGCAGATTGCTGGCCGCCAGATCGGCCATGGCCAGACGCGTGCCCAGTGTGGCGCTGGCGATATGAGGAGTGAGTACCACGTTGTCCACCGTCAGCAGATCGGGGTGCACGGCGGGCTCGCCCTCGAACACATCCAGGCCGGCGGCGGCAATGCGGCGCTCGCGCAAGGCCTTGGCCAGCGCGCCATCGTCCACAATGCCGCCGCGGGCGATATTGATCAGCGTGGCCGTGGGCTTCATCAGCGCGATCTCGGCCGCGCCAATGCTGTGGTGGTTTTCGGGGGTGTAGGGCAGCACCAGCATCACATGGTCTGCGGTCTTGAGCAGCTCCTGCTTGCCCACATAACCGGCCTTGCATTCGGCTTCCAGCTCGGGCGACAGGCGCGAGCGGTTGTGATAAATCACCCTCATGCCAAAGCCGTAGGCTGCGCGCCTGGCAATACCCTGGCCTATGCGGCCCATACCAATGATGCCCAGCGTGCTGCCATGCACCTCGGTCCCGGCAAACAGGTCATAGCGCCAGGCGTTCCATTTGCCCGCACGCAGATAGTGCTCACTTTCGGTAATGCGGCGCGCCGTGGCCATCAACAGGGCAAAGCCGAAGTCGGCCGTGGTCTCGGTCAGCACATCGGGGGCATTGGTGCCCTGCACGCCCGCAGCCGTCATGGCCGGCACATCGAAATTGTTATAGCCCACGGCCATATTGGCCACGATCTTGAGCTGAGGGCAGGCCGCCAGCAGTTCGGCATTGATGGTTTGCGAACCCGTGGTCAGCACGCCATCCTTGCCTTGCAACTGGGCAATCAGCTCAGGCTGGCTCCAGGCCACATCGTCCTGGTTGGACTGCACTTCAAAGTGCTGCGAAAGACGCTCGACCACCTCGGGCGAGATGGCGCGGGCAATCAGGATGCGCGGCTTGGCATTCATTGGGCGGTACTCCTTGTCGTTTGTTTTAGCGAAACCAGATCAGCGTCATGATCACCAGCAGCGGCAGCAAAACGCAGACCGACCAGATCATGTAGCCAAAAAATCCAGGCATGTTGACGCCCCTGTCCTCGGCAATTGCCTTGACCATGAGGTTGGGCGCATTGCCGATATAGGTGTTGGCGCCCATGAAGACGGCACCGGCAGAAATCGCCATCAGCGTCAGCGCCATATCGGTCATCAGATGGGCGGGGTCACCACCGGCGGTATTGAAGAACACCAGATAGGTAGGCGCGTTGTCCAGAAAGGACGAAAGCACGCCCGTGACCCAGAAGTACATGGTTTCGTCGGGCGAGCCATCGCTACGGGTCACGGCCCGCACGATGAAGCCAAAAGGTCCGTCCGCACCGGCCTTGAGCATGGCAATCACGGGAATGATGGTCAGAAAGATGCCTATGAACAGCTTGGCCACCTCCTGCATGGGGGCCCAGCCAAACTCGTTGGCCGCATGCACGCCGCGCGGTGTGAGCTTGAGCGACAGCAAAGCCACCACAATCAGCCCCAGGTCGCGCACCAGGCCCGGCAAACCCACGTGCGTGCCGAAAATCTCGACACCGGCTGGCGTACGCCACAGACCACTCATCAGCACCAGACCCACCACCAGCAGCAGCAAGGCAAAATTGATCTTGCCTTTAAAGCCCAGATGGCTGACGGAGCCTGTCACATCGACCGTAGGCGTGGGGTCGGGCAGCACGGTCTCGTCTGCTTTGCGCATCAGATAGCGGTCCAGCAGATAGAAGATCCCCAGCAGCGCCAGATTCATGAACAGCGCCGGCCCCCAGAGATGGCGTAGCGTCCAGAAAAAATCCACGCCCTTCAGAAAACCCAGAAACAGCGGCGGATCGCCCAGCGGCGTGAGCGCACCGCCGGCGTTGGAGACGATGAAAATGAAGAACACCACCACATGCGCCTGATGGCGGCGGTCATCATTGGCGCGCAGCAAGGGGCGAATCAGCAGCATGGAGGCTCCGGTCGTGCCCATGAAACTGGCCAGCACCGCCCCCAGCGCCAGAACACCGGTATTGAGCCCAGGCGAGCCACGCAGATTGCCGCGCACATAAATGCCGCCTGCCACCGTGTAGAGGGCGGCCAGCAGTATGACGAACGGAAAATACTCGGCCAGCAGGGCGTGGACCAGATTCTCGACTGCCGTCCCCATACCGAAGACCAGGGCAAACGGCAGCAGAAAAGCCAGGGCCCAGCCCGCCGTGACCTTGCCAAAATGCTGATGCCAGAAATGGGCTGCCAGCAACGGCAACAGCGCAATCGACAGCAGCATGCCCGCAAAAGGAATGCCCCAGACCAGGGAGAGGCTGGTGGCATTGAGCTGCGCCGCCTGAGCGCCGCCGGTCACTGTCCAGATGCCGGCGGCCGCCGCGCCGCTTTTCAAAACCTGCCTGCAGTTGTTCACGAAGCGCTTCTCCACCAGAGACCAGGTTCGCTCGCTATTCAATAGCTCAAACCGAAGGCTCTGTCTGCGGTTGAGGGATGCTGAATACCTGACGCAAATACGCCAGATATCGCTCGTCGTCGCACATGCTCTTGCCCGGTGTATCGGAAAGCTTGGCCACAGGCTGACCGTTGCAGCGCGTCATCTTGATCACGATCTGCAGCGGCACATGCTCGGGAGCATTGCCCAGATCGTTGGTGAGATTGGTACCTATGCCAAAAGCCAGCTTGCAGCGGCCGTTGAAACGCTCAAACAGCTCTATGGTGCGCGGCACCGTCAGCCCGTCGCTGAAGATCAGTACCTTGGACAGTGGGTCGATCTTGTTGGCCTTGTAGTGGGCAATCAGGCGCTCGCCCCAGTCGAATGGATCGCCGCTGTCATGGCGGGCACCATCGAAGAGCTTGCAGAAATACAGGTCGAAGTCGCGCAGAAAAGCCGTCATGCCATAGACATCGGACAGCGCAATCCCCAGATCGCCCCGGTACTCGCGTGCCCAGGTCTCGAAACCGAAAATCTGGCTGTCGCGCAGGCGTGGGCCCAGCGACTGGCAGGCCTGCAGGTATTCATGGGCCAGCGTGCCCAGCGGCACCAGCCCCAGCTTCATGGCAAACAGCACATTGCTGGTACCTGCCAGCTGGCCCCGGCGCCGGTCGGCTCCGAGGCGGGCACAGAGTACGCGCAGCACCTCTTCATGCCAGGCCCTGGAAAAGCGGCGGCGCGTACCGTAGTCGGCGATCTTGAGCGTCTCCAGCCCGGGCTGCTGCAGCAAGGCGATTTTTTCGTCCAGCCGCTTGCGGCCTTCGGGATAAGCGGGCACCGGTTGGGTATTGCGAAAATACACCTCGTTGACAATGGCCAGCACCGGGATTTCGAACAAGATCGTGTGCAGCCACGGTCCTTTGATGGTGATGTCAATCTCCCCATTGGGCAGAGCCGTCACCGTGATGTATTTTTCATTGAGCTGGAACAGCCCCAGAAAATCCACAAAATCGCTTTTGATGAAGCGCAGTGAATTCAGATAGGCCAGCTCGGCATCCTGAAAGCGCAGCTGGCACAGAAAGCGGATTTCCTCGCGGATCTCGCTGACAAACGGCGCCAGTTGCATGCCCCGGTTGCGGCATTTGAAGCGGTATTCCACCTGCGCACCGGGAAACTGGTGCAGCACCACCTGCATCATCGTGAATTTGTACAGGTCGGTATCAAGCAGGCTGGTGATGATCATGGACAGCGGTCCGAGGAGTCGAGAAAAGCGAGGGATTTCACAAGCCCCCGCCGGACTTTGAGTGTAGGCGATTCCGCAGGGCGGCGCCCTCTTGAACCCCATGCCTGCCTGACGCTACATACGGCTGCCCCGCCCGTCAATGCGGTGAAAGCCAAAATATTGGTTAAATCGAACTTAATTCCAATATACATAAGCGCTTGAAGCTATCAAATTAATCAAAAAATCATCTAAACGCCAGTGCGCAAAGACTCCAGCACGGTGCGCAACCTGGACGGCAAAGGCACGGGCCGGCGGGTCTGGCTGTCAACATACACATGAACAAAATGCCCGGCGGCCGCCGACAGCGGCTCGCCCTGGGCAAAAAGCCCTATCTCATAGCGCACGCTGGAACTGCCCATATGTGCCATGCGAATCCCGGCCTCCACCGTCTGCGGAAAGGCCAGCGAAGCAAAGTAGTTGCACTGCGTCTCTATCACCAGGCCTATGGTCTGCCCGGCATGAATATCCAGCGCCCCGCTCTCTATCAGGTGCGCGTTCACCGCCGTATCGAACCAGCTGTAGTAGATGACGTTGTTCACATGGCCATAGACATCGTTATCAGACCAGCGTGTGCCGATCTGGCGAAAGACCGGGTAACTGCTTCTGGCCTGAGGCTGGGCACGCACCGGAGCGGGAGAGGAGGCAGGAGTGGCATTCATGAAACCGCATTGTGCAAATGCGGGCCGACGACGACCAGCACCCACGAGACATGGGTGCAGGCTTGCTTTCAGGTCAAAGCAGCGCTGATCCGGGTGTAGGAAAACACCCTTGGCGAACTGGAAAAACGCGCTGCGCCCTACTTTAATGTCATATTGCAGACATAAAAATCAAATACAAATCATGAACTTAGCAACAATCTAGGCCTGCATCTCTATTTTGTTGCAGTGCAACAAAAAATCGCTTGCATTTCTCAAACAACTGTTCATACAATGCACCCATGCTGCACTGCAACATATCGGGTTAACGCCCAGATGATCATGTCAGCGCAGATGTTTCCTCCGGTCGATCCTTTGTTTTTAGATCTGTAATTTTGGAGATAGTTATGAGCCTGACCCCTGACCAAATCCTGAGCGTCCACAAAGCCAACTTCGAAACTTTGTTTGGCCTGACCAGCAAAGCCTTTGAAGGCGTGGAAAAGCTGGTGGAACTGAACGTGACCGCCTCGCGCGCCGCTCTGACCGAAGCTGCCCAACACACCCAAGCCGTGCTGAGCGTCAAGGATGCTCAAGAGCTGCTGAACCTGCAAGCCAGCCTGTTCCAGCCCCTGGCTGAAAAGACTGCTTCCTACAGCCGTCACCTGTATGACATCGCCAGCGGCACCAGCACGGAAATCGGCAAGACTCTGGAAAACCAGACTGCCGAAGCCCGCAAGAACTTCAACGCTCTGCTGGACAACGCTGCCAAGAACGCTCCAGCCGGTACCGAATCTGCTGTGGCCATCCTGAAGAGCGCAGTCTCCACGGCCAACGGCGCTTTTGAATCCGTGCAAAAAGCGGTCAAGCAAGCTTCCGACCTGGCTGAAACCAACTTCAACGCTGCTGCCAACACAGCAACCGAAGCCGTCAAGGCCAGCACAAACCCCGGCGCCAAGCGCTAAGAACATGGCGAAATGACATGATTTGCAAGACCAAGGGTTTACCCCTATAATTGCAAACATGTCAGGTCGAGTTCACTCTCGACTCTGCACAAGTTGTCTCCTTGGATCCTCCTGAAACCCCCGTTTCACGGATCCCTTACAAGCCCGATCTCTTTGGATCGGGCTTTTTTTTGTGCTTTTTTCGCCATCACGAATGGATGCTCACCATGCATAATTGACGTTTACGTTAACGTAACTCAAAAACTACAGGAGACAGCTCATGCAGATTCAGGATCGCGTATTCATTGTGACCGGCGGCGCTTCAGGACTTGGCGAAGGCACGGCCCGCATGCTGGCAGCCAACGGCGGCAAGGTGATGATTGCCGACATGAATGCAGAACGCGGCGAAGCCGTAGCGCGCGAAATAGACGGCGTGTACCTGCGCTGCGATGTGAGCAATGAGGCCGACGGCCAAGCCGTGGTCGAGAAAGCGCTGAGCCTGGGCAAGCTTGCGGGTCTGGTCAACTGCGCCGGCATCGCCCCTGCCGAAAAAACCGTGGGCAAAAACGGCCCCCACAACCTGGCCGTCTATACCAAGACCATCATGGTCAATCTGGTGGGCACCTTCAACATGATTCGCCTGGCCTCAGACGCCATGTCCAAGAACGAGCCCGAAAACACGGGCGAGCGTGGCGTGCTGATTTCCACCGCCAGCGTGGCCGCCTATGACGGCCAGATCGGTCAGGCCGCTTACGCCGCCTCCAAAGGCGGCGTGGTGGGCATGACCTTGCCGATTGCGCGTGATCTGGCTCGCAACGGCATTCGCAACATGACGATTGCCCCCGGCATTTTCGGCACGCCCATGTTGTTCACCATGCCCCAGGAAGTTCAGGATGCCCTGGCGGCCGGCGTCCCCTTCCCCAGCCGTCTTGGCAAACCGGAAGACTATGCCAAGCTGGTCAAACACATTCTGGAAAACGACATGCTCAACGGCGAAGTGATTCGCCTGGATGGCGCCATCCGCATGCCCCCCAAATAAGCCGGTCGCAAAATTAAAAAACAGGCTCTTCACAGGGCCTGTTTTTCGTCCGTTGCTTTTCAGGCAAAGAAAAAGCCGCAATCAATTGCTTGATTGCGGCTTTTAAATCTGGCGGAGTGGACGGGACTCGAACCCGCGACCCCCGGCGTGACAGGCCGGTATTCTAACCAACTGAACTACCACTCCTGGCAGGAAGCTTTGCTCACTACTTTGTAGCTACAAGTGCCTCAAACTTGGCGACCCTACGGGGATTCGAACCCCGGTACTCACCGTGAAAGGGTGATGTCCTAGGCCTCTAGACGATAGGGTCAATCCTAGAACGATTCTGATTTTTCAATCAGCCGTCATTAAATTTTGGTGGAGGTAAACGGGATCGAACCGATGACCTCTTGCATGCCATGCAAGCGCTCTCCCAGCTGAGCTATACCCCCTTGAACCGCAAACCGGTGTTTTCTCAAACATCAGCTTGTTGCTGCAATACAAAAATTGTAGCACAGGCTTTTCGGGCCTTTCCCCGAAGTCGGCAGATTTTTCGCCCCCAGGCAGAAAAAAAGGATGCCAGACATATTGCCGAGCATCCCTCAGATCACGCCGACAGTGCGCTTATTAGCTCACCGCGCCGCCATCGCGGATGCGGTGCATCTCGCCAATATCTACCGTCCAGACCAGACCGTCGCCGATCTGACCTGTGCGGCAGGCGCTCACAATGGCCTCGCGGACCGGCTCGACCATGGACTCTTCCACGATCACGCAGACCATGAGCTTGTCCGAAAAATCGGTCAATTCGTCCTTGACCGTTCGCTTGTCCACAGCCGCCGGCGCCGTAAAGCCTTCGGCCTTGAAGATGGTCACACCCGGGAAATTGGGAATGTCGCGCAACGCAGCACGCAAACGATCCAAACGGCTGGGTCGCACGATGGCACGGATTTCTTTCATCATCACAATCTCCTAAAGTTCTCGCCGCACAGGCGACCCAAGCCAGAGATATCGAGCCAGGGCCGCCCCGCAGCGATGGGATCGTCCCCCTTGTGGAAGCCGCAAAGCGGTTCAGGGGGCGGCACTCCATCAAGCCTCAACCGGCTTTTCATCAAACCAGCGGTACAGCGTGGGCAGCACCACCAGAGTCAGCAAGGTGGACGAGATCAGCCCGCCGATCACCACGATCGCCAGCGGACGCTGCACTTCAGAGCCCGGGCCGGTGGCAAACAGGAAGGGAACCAGACCCAGCAAGGCCACGGTCGCCGTCATCATCACCGGGCGGAAACGCTGCACGCAACCTTCGCGCACGGCAGCAGCCACCGCCATGCCATCTTCGCGCAGACGACGGATGCTGGTGACCAGCACCACACCGTTGAGCACGGCAATACCCCACAGCGCAATAAAGCCCACAGAGGCCGGCACGCTCAGGTACTCACCCGTGACAAACAGACCGATCAGGCCGCCGACCGAAGCAAAAGGCAGCACCAAGATGATGAGACTGGCCAGTTTGACGGAATTGAACAGCAGGAACAACAGGAAGAAGATGGCCACGATGGTCAGCGGCACGATGACCTGCAGCGTGCCCATGGCGCGCTCCATGTTTTCAAACTGCCCGCCGAACTTGAAGTAGTAGCCGTCGGGCAGTTTGACTTCCTGTGCCAGACGCTGCTCCACCTCGGTCACAAAGCCTCCCAGGTCTCGGCCTTCCACATTGGCACCCACCACCACACGGCGCTTGCCGCCTTCGCGGCTGATCTGCGCAGGACCGTCCACCAGCTCGATCTTTGCCAAACTGCTCAATGGAACCTTCGCACCGTTCGCTGTCGTCAGCAGAGTGGCGCCAATCGATTGCTGCGATCCACGGAAAGCCTCGGGGAAGCGAACCACCACGGCATAGCGACGCTCGCCCTCATACAAGGTAGTCACATCCTTGCCGCCAATGGCCGACTCCAGCAGGCTTTGCACATCGGCCACATTCAGCCCGTGACGGGCAATGGCCTTGCGGTCAATGTCCACCGTCAATGCCTGTTGCCCCGAGAGGCGCTCGATACGGATATCGGTGCTGCCGTTCACGCTCTTCAAGATACGGGCAACTTGCTCGGAGATGTCTTTCAACTCGCCCAGTTCATCGCCGAACACCTTGATAGCCAGCTGCGAACGCACGCCCGTCACCATTTCATCCACGCGCTCGGAAATCGGCTGAGACAGCACGATCTGTACACCGGGAATCTTGGACAGACGCTGACGGATGTCTTCGTCGATCTCATCCTGGCTGCGCTCGGACTCGGGATCCAGCAGCACGATGGGGTCGGACTCGTTGGGACCGGCGGGATCCGCAGGCGATTCGCCACGACCCAGCTTGGACACCACGGACTTCACGCCCGGCACCTGAGCCACTTCCTTCATGGCCGCCATTTCCATGCGGATGGATTCATCCAGGGAAATGCTGGGCACCCGATTGATCTGCGGCGTGAGCGCACCTTCCTTCATGGTGGGCATGAAGGACTTGCCCAGCAGCGGGAACAGGCCCAGCGACGCAATCAGCAAAGCCACGGATACAGCCAGCGTGAGGCGGTGACGCGCTGTGGCGCCATCCAGCAGCTTCAGATAGTGGCGCTTGAGGAAGGCGATCAGCTTGGTGTCGTGGTCGGCACCGCCCTTGAGGAAGTACGAGCACAGCACGGGCGACAGGAACAGCGACACGGCCAGGGACACGGCCAGCGCAATCACAATCGTCAACGCAAGAGGCGCAAACATCTTGCCTTCAATGCCCTGCAAGGTCATCAAGGGCAGGAACACCAAGATGATGATGGCGATGCCGAAGATGGTGGGAGTTGCCACTTCCGTCGTGGCAGACAGCACGGTGCGCACCCGCTCGCCCATGCTGTTGCCAGCCTGGCCGAGTTTGTGGAACACGTTCTCCACCACCACCACGGTAGCATCCACCATCAAGCCGATGGCAATCGCCAGCCCTCCCAAAGACATGAGGTTGGCCGAGATGCCATAGCGGTTCATCATGATGAAGGTCGTCAGCGGCGTGATGATCAGCGTCGCCACCACGATCAGGCTAGAGCGCACATCACCCAGGAAGATGAACAGCACCACCACCACCAGGAAAATGCCTTCGATCAGCACCTTGCCCACGGTCCACAGAGCCGAATCCACCAGATCGGTACGGTCGTAGAAGGAGACGATCTGCAAGCCGCCGGGCAGCATGCCCTTGGTATTGATTTCGTCCACGCGCTCCTTGACGCGCGTCACCACTTCCTTGGCATTGCCGCCACGCATCATCAGCACAATGCCGGACACGCTTTCGGTATAACCACCCTTGATGATGGCGCCCTGACGCACCTCGGCATCGATTTGCACCGTCGCCACATCGCGCACATAAACCGGCACGCCACCTTGCTCCTTGAGCACGATGTTACCGATATCCTCCAGCGAGCGGATCATGCCCACGCCGCGGATCAGATACTGCTCCGTCACCTGGGGCAAGATGCCGCCGCTGGCATTGGCGTTGTTATCGGCCACCGACTGCACCACCTGGCGCACGGACAGACCATAGTGAGCCAGACGACCGGGGTCGACCAGCACCTGGTACTGCTTGACGTAACCGCCTTGGGAGTTGATTTCAGCCACACCGGGGATGGAGCGCAGCAGCGGCCGTGCCACCCAGTCCTGGATGGTACGGCGCTCGGTCAGCTCGGCCTGGGTCAGCTCGCGCTGACCATCGTCGGGATGGTCCAGCGTGTACTGATAGACCTCGCCCAGACCGGTAGACACCGGGCCCAGCACGGGCACGATGCCTTCGGGCATGCGGGGAGTGACTTCAATCAGGCGCTCCGTCACCAGCTGGCGGGCAAAGTAGACATCGGTCTCGTCCGTGAACACCAGGGTGATGATGGACAAGCCGCTTTTGTTGAGCGAGCGCATCTCCACCACACCGGGCAAGCCCGTCATGGCGATTTCCAGCGGCACCGTCACAAAACGTTCGATTTCCTCGGGCGAGCGGCCCGGCGCTTCAGTCGCCACCTGCACCTGCACATTGGTCACATCGGGGAAGGCATCCACCGACAGATTCATGGCAGCACGCAGGCCAAAGCCGCAAACCACCAGCGCAAGCACGATCACCACCAGCCGCTGCGATAGCGCAGCTCGAATCATGGAAGCAATCATGGGCTTACTCCAGCTCAGCGCGCTTGCGCTCGTTGTTCAGATGGAACGAGCCCTCGACCACGATTTGCACGCCTTCGCTCAAACCCTTGAGCACCGGACGCAGACCGCCGCTGGCGCCACCCAGATCCACGGGCGTGAGGCGGTAATGGTTCTCAGCCTTCTTCACGTACACATGGTCCTTGTCGTTCTCGCGCACCACGGCGGCAGCGGGAATGGCCAGCGTCTTTTCCATGGCACCCTGGATACGCATGGTGGCCAGCATTTGCGGCTTCAAGGCATGGTCCTTGTTATCCACCTGGGTACGGATGGTGACGGTGCGGGTTTCGGACGAAACCGTATCGCCCACGTAAATGATCTTGCCGGAAAGCGGCCCTTCATCAGGCGTCAATCCCAAGGCGGGCACATCAACCTGGACGCTCTGACCGACCTGCACGCTGCGGGCCATCTGCTCAGGCAAGGCCCCCACTACCCAGACATTGGACAGATCAGCCACGGTGAACAGTGGATCGCCGGGTTGTGCCACCTGGCCCTGGCTGACCTGGCGCTCGATCACGATGCCTGCAGATGAAGCGGTGACGGCCGCATTGGGCGCGATGCTGCCCTGACCGCGCAGCCGCGTCAGCGCATCGCCCGAGATGCCCATGAGCTGCAACTGATCGCCGGCTGCACGCAATTCGGCGCGGGCAATCTGTACCTCGGATTCTCGGCGCTGCAGTTCGGCAGAGCCAATCACATCGGCAGCAATCAGCTGGCGTGCGCGCTCAGCCGCCCGCTCAGCCAAGGTGGCCGTGGCGCTGGCACGCATATAGGCCAGCTGGGCCGTGGTCAATTCGGGGCTGGCCACACGCGCCAGCACCTGACCCGACTTGACGCGGTCGCCGGTCTCGGCCAGCACTTCGGTCACGCGGCCTGTCACGGCAGCACCGATGCGCACCACCTTGCGCTCATTGGCTTCGATACGGCCCGAGATTTCCTGCACGCTGGCCACTTCGGCCAGTGCCACGGCTGCCGTCTTGAAGTTGCTGGCCATGGCGGCCGAAACCACCACCTCCATGGGATCGAGCTCGGTCTGGGCCGAAGCAGCGGCCGCCGGTGCGGCGCTGCTTTGCTCATCCTTGCCGCAGGCGGTCAGGGTCAGCGACACCAGGCCAGCCAGTGCCAGCGCAGCGACCAGGGATGCAGGGCGATTGCGGCCGGTCTGAGAAAAAGAAGAATGGGAGGACATAAGCAATATTCAAAAAACTGGAATCAGATTGCGGCGGGCGCTGCATAGCGGCCGGCCAGGAAGTCCAGCTCGATACGAGCGGATTGCAGCTGGTAGCGGGCTTCCAGCAGGTCGGCGCGCACGGTGCGCAGCACGCGCTGAGCATCGAGCACATCCAGAATTCCGCGCTCGCCAAAGCGGTAAGCGGCTTCAGCCACGCGCAGGGCCGCTTCGGCCTGACGCACTGCACCTTCGCTCAAGGCCTTGGTACGCACCTGGGCCATTTCCATCACCTTCCAGGCCTGCTGCATTTGCTGCTCCAGCTCGGCACGGCGCCCTTCCAGGCGCAGCCGGGCACGTTCAGCCTCGGAGGCAGCTTCATCGATAGGACCGCGGCGCTGGTCAAACAGCGGAATCTGCACCGTCACGCCGACGGTGTTGTTGCGGATATCGGGCTCGCGGGTCTGGGCATAACGCAGCTCAAGACCAGGCCAGCGACTGGCCTTGGCACCCTGCTTCTGGGCTTCGGCCTTGTCCACTTCCGATTGCAGCTGCAGCAGCTCGGGGTGAGCCTGCCAGTTGATGCTCTGCAAACCCGTCTTGCTCACCGGGTCCTGCAAGGACAGCTTCAGATCGAAGCGCGCCGGCAACTGACCAGCGGCCATGCGGTTGAGCGTGAGCTGCGACTGCTCGGCCAGCAGCTTGGCAGACTGCTCCTGCTGGCGGGCGTTGATCAGCTCGGCGTCGGCCTTGATGATTTCGTAGCGGGCCGCCTCGCCGCTGGAGACGCGCACACGCACGCGCTCATGGGCCTGCTCCAGCAGCTTGACGGCGTCATGGGCCGCATCGGCCTGTGCATTGCGCAGCACCGCTTCATACGCCCGCAGCTTGACTTGCGCCACCAGCGCATTGCGCGAGGCCGCAATCTGCTGCACCGAGGCACGTTGACCGGCTTCGGCCGCATTCACGCGAGCAGCACGCACCGATGGCATTTCTATGGGCAGGGAAACGCCCATGGTGCTGACGTTTCCTGGCGTACCGGAAGGAATGCGCGCGCTGTTCTGGCCCTGACTCCATTCGAGCTTGGGATTGGGCAAAGCACCGGCCGTCACCACCGCCGCCTGTGCGGTCACGCTCGACTGCTGAACCGAGCGCAGCTCGGGGTTGTGATCCAACACGGTTTGCACCAGCTGATCGAGACTGAGCTGAGGAACAGCAGCCGGTGTGCTGGCGGCACCAAGCACCGCTGTGGCATTGCCTGGCGATGTGGTTTGGACATCCTGGGCCAGAGCCCACTGCGAGGCGCCCATGGCAAGACAGAGCAGCGCAATGCGATTCAAGCGTTGCAAGCGTCCTGCGCCTGAAGGGGAAAAACAAGATTCGGCCGGTAATACACCCGGCGCTATCGATCTATACGACATAGAACATAGCTGCCCGTAAATGGCAGACAAAGTGAGAAAACATTGAAGTGAGCCAACTTCCGCGCTCGAAACAAAACGCAGAACGCTTGCTTGAGAATCCACAAAGGACGGGGGAAAGCCGACGGGCTTGGGTCTTGCTGACGCAAACGCAGCACAGCGAGACGACGCAGACCCGGGCGTCAAACGCCACAAGCTGGTGATCAGAAAGGAGATTTGCCCTGAAGCCGCCTAGAGGGTTCCGCCCAGCGAACACGCTGGCTGGCAGAACTCAGGCATACGGGGCTAGCCTGCCGTTGGCAGGCCCGATATGGGCGGGCGCAACATGCTGTCGGGCCAAGGGGTCGTTAGGTGCACCACATGCGCTTGTGGCGTGACCTGGGCATCAGCCACGGCCACAGCAATTTGCTCTGGCGGGCCAAATAATTCGTTCTTGTCTTCCTGGGCTGGATTGACTTCGACCGTGCGCGGAATGCGATGAATGGAGAACTCGGTGGAATCGAGCTCCACATCGTCCTCAAATTCCTGCAGCACATCCACTCCGGATTCCATCAACTGGACCACCTGCATGGGAGCCAACTCCTCCTGCGAAGCCGTCGGCCACAAAGCCACGATCTGTGCGCCGGTTATGGCGACAAACAACAGCAATGACAGCAAAAAAGACGGAGCCGAACGCATGAAATCTAGGAGTGAGCGCTAAAAGAAAGGACAAGCCCTAAAAGAGTGAAACCTGCAGACGCTAAAACCTGCTACTGATGGTGCTTTCGACAGCGGTAAAAGTTCCTCAAAAAGAAAAATTTTGTCGCCGGCCGATACGAATCGTGACGATATCGCATAGCCCAAAGCATTTGCAGAGTCAGGGGAATCTGCTAGCAAGTCGATAGCATAGTGCAAATATGCTGCATTGCAGCACTTAAGCGAAGCAAAAACAAAAAAGCCACCAGAATACTGGTGGCTTTTTGCTTCTTCAAGAAAACTGTGGCGGAGTGGACGGGACTCGAACCCGCGACCCCCGGCGTGACAGGCCGGTATTCTAACCAACTGAACTACCACTCCTGGCAGGAAGCTTTGCTCGCTACTTTGTAGCTACAAGTGCCTCAAACTTGGCGACCCTACGGGGATTCGAACCCCGGTACTCACCGTGAAAGGGTGATGTCCTAGGCCTCTAGACGATAGGGTCAATCCTAGAACGATTCTGAT